>DATEPO010000179.1:0-2950 GCA_035273145.1 Nitrospiraceae bacterium | reverse complement strand
CACAACTGCAGAAGAGCTATGCCATGCAGATTGTCAATACACAAAACGCGCCATTGTTGTCCATACAGGAGACGCGTCCTAGTGCGTCTTCAGGAGAAGCCATGTCAGTATTTATGGAATTAAAAAACTAGTTGAAAACATAACTATGGGGAGGTGGAGAACTGTATTGATCTTAGCTGAAGATGATCACCTGTCCTGTATCGGCATTGAGAATAATCTGCTGCCCATCCTGCACAAGGCGCGTGATTCCATGAACATTTGCTACGGTTGGAATGCCATACTCCCGCGCAATGATGGCCCCATGGGAAAGAATCCCGCCCATTTCGGCGATGAATCCTCCCGCCAATCCAAAGAATGAAGCCATGCCCGGATCAAGAACTGCGGTGACGACAATGTCGCCTCGCTGAATATGTTTGAAATCCTCTTGAGAATGAATAAGACGGACCGGCCCTGACACCATCCCTGAGCTGATCGAGAGTCCGTGCAACGTCCGCTCAGACGATGCTTTCGGCGAGTCATTCCGTTGTGCCACCGACCCATGATCCATGACGAAATCAGGAGCCGGCTGCACGGCATTCCGCGCGCCCTCCGCTCGACGAGCGGCCACCAGCGATATTCCGTGTTCGGCCTTGCCGGAGACCAACGCTCTGATTTCCTCGTTGGTGAGGAAAAAAATATCGTCCTGTCGATTTAGGACACCACATGAGGTGAATTGCCGGCCCAGCATGAGGAGAAGCTGCCGCACGGCAGCGGTGAAATGCATCAGATGATGCCGATTCGCTTCACGTAGGGCGAGAAATCGGCTCAAACGTCCGTGCCACCAGTTCAGGTACATCCATTCATGATAGCGCCATCCGAATGCCGAGCGAATGCGCTGAAGGGATTGCTCTCGTGCGCTGGATTGCCGCCTGCGAAGCTCCCGCATCGACAAGGGCGGCGGCGATATGACCTGCCCCCTGATCACACTCAGGACGTACTGGGGCACTTCAGAGAACCTCGGAGACATCACATCCGATTCTCCCACGGCGCGATGACCATACTCAGCCAGATAGGCGTCGAATGCGTGAAGGAATCGTGTGCCGGCGAGTGTGTCACGAAACTGTTCCGGCGCCCATGGAACGGCATAAAAAAACTTAACCGCGACCGGTTCTTCTCTCGCGATGTCGGCGCATTCGGCAAGCCATAAAATCTGCCGCGCGCTGACGACAGTCCCCGAGCCTTGTAGCGCGGCATTGAGCAGCGGTCGCCAGCTCTTCCCCATCCTTCGCTCCAGCAGGCGTTGCAAGGCATAGAAGCCTTGTGACACTCCCGCGACAATCGCAAATGTAAGATCATGGGATGAGAGCCTTTCGCCGAGTTGATCGAGTCGAGTCAGCAGCTCAGCAGGCGACACGCAATCTATCGCACTGTCTTTGTAGGTCTCTGCCATGTGTTTCATCTCGGCGAACCAGCGAGGGGCTCGCCTTGCCGCTTGTCTGATCTTCCATTCCATCATCAGCCCTGCCCTAAGCAGCATCCACCACGGCAGCCGTTTCACGGCCGGTGGCGCCGGAGCGTGACCCCCCATTTGTTCCGCGACGAGGGCAGGGTCTCCGCCAAGCTGAGCCATGAAGGATTGGAACAGCGTCACGTTAATATAGGGCCGTCCACGGATGATGCGGACCGATGAGAGGCCGGAAGGAATAGAGCAACCGAGCTGTAGATAAGGTTGCAGGATATTCGTCTCCATAAACTGCCGAAGAAAAGACAGTCCCAAGGGACTCGGTTGATCGGGGAGCGTCTCTTTGAAATTGGCGCGAGACCAGGCGCACGTCGCGTCAGTCAGTGTACCAAGAGCCGGCTTTGTCGCGGTCTCCGGAATGGGTCTAGCTTGAAGTAGCCAGAGGCCCCGCTCATCAATGGCCCATTCGACATCGACGGCGTGGTTCATCGCGTGTTCGACTTGTTTTGTCAGGCGGGCCAATGCGAATGCCTCCTCATCCGCGAGCGACGGGTGTTCTTGATCGCTGACGAGTGCCAGCCTGTCGGGCCCCCTACCGGTCGGTTGCCGGCGTTTTGAGGCGAGGTGTCGTTCCAGCAGGTGAAACGAATCTGTATCGGGGGCAATGTGAACGAGGTAACAATCCGGTGTGACGGTTCCCTTCACGAGGGGTTCGGCTGATCCGAGCACGGCGTTGATCACTACGTGATTGCGCTCTCTCGTCACGGGATGATGCGAGTAGGCGACGCCTGCGGCGCGGGGAACGAGCAATGGTTGGACAATCACAGCCATGGCGGGCACATGTGACGGAAATTCTTCGCGCGCGGAGTAGGACCATGCTGCAGTTGTCCAAAGAGAGGCCCAGCATTCTGTGATCGCGGCCGGTATAGCAACACGGGGAACGCCAAGAAGTGTTCGATACAGTCCAGCGAAGGTGCGCTTGGCATCATCTTCACTCGTCGCGGATGATCGAACGGCCCAGAGTGCAGCAGGATTGGACGTGAATGCCTGACTGATAGTGTTAAGCGCGGATTCTAAGGACCGAAGAACCTCAGGAGGAATAGTCAATGACGCGATGCGTGTACGGTATTCTTCAAGTATCCTCTCTCGGTCCGGCCTCGAAGCATGTTTGGCCTGTGCCCATTGTTCATGGGGATTCAGCTTCGCGGCTCTTAACGTATCGATATAAGCCCGCGTGGTGACACATACACCGGGTGGAACGCGAAACCCACGGTGGAGTAAGGCGGCCAAGCCGGATGCCTTTCCGCCACAGAGGGCTCGGTCACCGCTGGATTCCAAGGAGACGAGGTAGGGTGGGTGCATGGAGCACGCTACAGGGCGATCAACAGATAGAGGTCATTGACATTGGTGCCGGTAGGACCCGTATGAATAAGCCCTCCGACGGTCTTGAAAAAATGGTAGGCATCGTTGCGATCGAGGTAGTCCATGGGATCGACATCAAGTTGAGCG
>DATEPO010000178.1:0-13896 GCA_035273145.1 Nitrospiraceae bacterium | reverse complement strand
GGAGCTTTACCATGGCAAAGCTCGGTCAATTACTCGAACAACTCGATCCTCGTCATCAGATTTTCTTTTTCAAGCGTCTCAAAGAAACCAGCCCCGATAGCCTGAAAGATTTTGCGCCGCTCTACTACGGCTTCATGTCCGAATTTCACGACCTGCTGTTCACGTAAAGCGGCTCACTTCGAATTGCCGAGTAGGCGCTTAATAATCTTGCCGGGCCAAACTAATTCTCATTGTAGTGCTCGCTACTACGCAACAGACTCGTTCCGATGACCTGAGCCTGAAGCAACGTGGAGTCGGTGATGAAATCTACCGATACTTATGCGGACGTGTATTTGTGCCGTCTAGAATGGATGAATACTATAAAAAACTCTTGTCGCTACGTCCTTCTCATGTATAATGTGTGAAGATGTTTTAGAGAAAAGGAGAGGTATGAATTCGACTCTGCAACGAGCTGTCACAAGCTTTTACAACTTAGTCTATGAGGCACAAACTTTTGCGACGACCATGTCGCGATTAGATTCGGCCGATCAAGAGCACTATGGCGGCCGCATTGAAGGCCTGAATTGGGTGCTGGACCGATGTCAAGAATTGGAAGACATGGACGCAAACCTGACCCCCTCTTCGCTTCAGCGTGTGCTGACCGATGTGAAGTCCGACTTGGATCATGAATTGTCTGTCCAGCGACGTGAGAAGGGAAGACGGGCGGATGGGCGAGAGGAAGCGTTGACCTTCGTTTCCGACTACTTGACCAGCCTCATCACGGCCACAGAAATCGAATCGGCCAAAAGCTCCGTATAACCTACAAGTGTCTCTCTTCTTCTACTCTCGAATCGAAACAGGGCGGGAGTGGAAGAGTGAGGTGCATCTATGGAGAAAGTGCGAAAGAGCACAATCATGAGGGAATGGGCTCTTTTTGCTCTCTCGTTCGGTCTTGGCGGCCATGTCGCGCTCGGGATGATGCTGCATACTCCGGAGTTATGGCCATGGGACAAGGCAGGCATTTATGGACTGTTGATAGGATTGTCGGTCTACGTCACCATACAAGTCCTACGATCGATTTGGTGGGTGATAACCGAAGGACGCCGCAACCGTCGTTCAGCCATGCCGTCTCACCATTGACGGCCTTGAGGGACGACAACACAAACACGATCGACTAATAAGGGTTGATTCTGTTATGCCTCCATCCTATCCATCTGACCCACGTCGTCCAAATAATCGGACTTCGCTTCGACCGTCCAGCCAACCGTCGCCTCGCACTCGTGCGGCTCGAACCGGACAACCTGCTTCAGATTTTGGCGCGTTTCGCGCCTCGCTGCTGTTCTGTCCGACGTGTCGGCAGGCCACTCCCACCCGTGAACGGTTGCTCCTCGTGTTGCCCACCGGAAATCTCTATGAGTATCTGTGCGCCCAATGTGGAACATCTACAGGTTCAAAGACGGAGTCAGAAAAAGGCGACGCTGGTCTGGTGATTCCTTAATGGCCAGCATGGAAAAACTAGACGGAAAACGTTCGACCGCCGATCTTCACATGATGCCTTCCAGCGGAATTCCTTCCTCAATGAGCATGACCGGAATATCTTCTCGGATCGGATAGAGAATTTTTTGGTCGGCTCGCAGTAACCCGCCATCCAGCTTTTCGGTCACCGTTTGGCCGGCCTTATTCTTGAGTGCTCCCTTCCGGATGAGCTCATTGAGCTGCCCGATAAGCGCCTCGGCTGCTATCGAGACATCCTGTTTGGTTTCCGGACAACACAAGATGGCTAAGAGATCTTTATCGATGTTGACGTTCCCTGCCGATGTGTGAGTGCCTCCCATGATGCCTCCTTGAAAAAAGATAAGCCGAACGATCCGTACGGTAAAGAAATCCATTATGGATATCAAGAGAGGGCACGCGGTCGCTCGTGCATGGATCGCTCCAGCTACGTTGCGTCCGCTTACCCGTGAAGGTTGACCGAGAATCTGATAGACTGTGCCGGATAGGAGCTTAGGCATGCATGTGGTGAAATCCATCCAGCGGTACTTCCTCACAGGTCTCTTTGTCCTCCTTCCCGCGTGGGGAACATTCCTCATCCTGCATACGCTCTTGGCATCCCTGGATACATTCCTGAGCGACTTGCTTGGGCCGACCACGCAATCCGATATCCCCGGGTTAGGCCTCCTCCTCATGGTGTGCATCATCGTTCTCATAGGCGTCATTACCACACAAGTCATCGGCCAAGGAGTGATTCGCCTTACCGATGAATGGCTCGGGCGAATCCCGATTGTCCGGACGATTTATCTGACGCTGAAGGGAATGACGGACCTGTTCAACTTTCGCGCTCGATTTGGGCGCAGCACGGTGGTGGTGTTTCCATTTCCCCGGGAAGGTCTATGGGCATTGGGTTTTATTATGGGAATCGCCCCCTCACCGTTACAGGTCTCGCCCTCCGGCCCCCTTCTTATGATCTTTGTCCCGACAGCGATTCACCCATTTACAGGTTTCCTAGCCTTTATCCCGAAGCAGACGGTACGTCCCATCAATCTTCCACCTGAGGACGCGATGAAAATGGAGTTTTCAGCCGGCCTCTTTCAGCCAAAGCCCGGCTGGCTGGCGTCCTCGGCGCCATCTCTCTGATGAAGATGAGCCACAGCAACCATGTCGAGGTGCGTTTGGCTTCCCCAGGCGACCTTGATGCGCTCGTGAATTTCAGCGCCGCGATGGCGATGGAAACTGAGGCCCGCAGACTGGACCATGATCGCTTGCGACACGGAGTTCTGGCGGTCTTGGAATCGACGGAGCATGGGTTCTATGTGGTCAGCGAACGACATGATCCCGACTCGCATCAGGTTGTCGGCCAATTACTCATCACGTATGAATGGAGCGATTGGCGAAATGCCGCCTTCTGGTGGATTCAAAGCGTCTACGTCGATCCGGCGTGGCGTCGCCGAGGCATCTATCGTCAAATGCACCAACATATCCTCAACATGGCGCGCGCCCGACAAGATGTCTGTGGAGTCCGACTCTATGTGGAAGAACATAATGAGAGGGCGCAACAGGTCTATCGCCGGGTCGGATTGATGCCCGCGGGATATCTGGTCTTTGAAGAAGATTTCGTATTATCCAAGGACGGCGCACGATAACGGAGGTCCATAGATGCGAAGATTACTGCAGAGCGCTGTAGCAGCAGCGGTAGTATTGGCCATGGGATGCTCGTTCAGTAGAGCCACCCTTGGGGACGAATTCAACGCGTCTCAAATCGAGACGATCAAGAAAGGTGAAACGTCGAAGGCCAATGTCGTAGCGGTCCTCGGCGCTCCGGACCGTGTGTTACCGATGAATGGTCAGGAGCTGTTTCAATATTACCGGTATGATGCGAAAGCCGGGAGCCTGCTTCTGATCCTTCTGAACTTCGTCCGCCTGAACATCAAGAGCGATGATCTGTATATATGGTTCAATCGAGAAGGTATCGTACAAGACGTGATCTTTGGAAAAAGAACCGAGACGCTCAAATTTCAATTTTGGCCGTTTGATGAGAGTAAGCAGTGAACGGCCCTCCGATACGCGCACGTTTATGCCGAACTCTTCATCAGGCCTTGGCCTGCGCCGCCATGGTAGCGATCGCGGCGAGCTGGACCATAGGCTGTAGCTTTATACGACTGACTATCAATGACACGATTGTTGCGGAAGATGTGGCCTTCATTGTGCCGGGCCATACGACACTCCGCGAGATCGTCGAACGGCTCGGCGCGCCGGACGAGATGCGGGAAGCACCGCACGGCGCCCTGATCTTGTATCACTTTCACGATGCGAACTATTCCCACGTCAATTTCGGTCATATACTCAGATTCTGGACGCCTGTTCAGCCTGACTTAGTGCTTTCGAACATAGGACTTGGAACCGAGGTCTTTGAGGTGGCATTCGATGAACACTGGGTTGCGCGGCAGCACGCCTTTTCTCGTCATCCGTTGGCTACATCTCATGTCCCCTGGCCGTTTTAGAATGGGCGGACAACCGGTCACGGGAGGCGCTGATCGAAGCCGTCCGCTGGTCTCTTTCATCCTGCTCATCATTCTGGTTCTTCCTGCCCATCAAGCCGCTGTGGCTGAGGGTCCCGATGGCGCTCGTGCGCGGGCGCGAGACTTAGGCATCGTCATCGGCCGATATCAACCTGGCCCGCAGAATGCCATTACGGATGTCGCAGGCATCAAGGTCGGTCATGTGACGCTCGTGCACGGTGAAGGCAAACTCATCCCCGGAAAAGGTCCCGTCCGGACCGGAGTGACGGTCATCATCCCGCGTGACGACGTGTGGCACAACAAAGTTCCAGCCGGCGCCTTCGTCCTCAATGGAACGGGAGAGATGACCGGCCTGGCCTGGGTGGCTGAGTCGGGCTTTCTGGAATATCCGATTGCGCTGACGAATACGCTCAATGTTCCGCGCGTCACCAATGGTGTGATGACCTGGATGATTCAACACTACCCAGGCATCGGTATTACCGATGATACGCTGACGCCGGTCGTCGCCGAGTGCGACGATAGCCGGCTGAACGATAGTCAAGGCCGGCATGTGTCGGAAGACAATGTTGTCACGGCGTTGGATACGGCTTCCAATGGTCCTGTGATGGAAGGAGCAGTGGGGGCCGGCACCGGTATGATCTCCTATGGATTTAAGGGCGGCATTGGGACATCCTCGCGTCGTCTGTCCGATCAAGAGGGAGGGTATACCATCGGAGTATTAGTCAATGCGAACCATGGCCGCCGCGAGGAACTGATGGTAAACGGTGTCCCGGTCGGAAAGCGGTATGACGTGGATGATCGTGCCGCTGCATCGGGCTCTGAAGGGTCCATCATCGTCGTGATCGCGACCAATGCTCCGCTCGATGCCCGGCAATTGGCTCGCGTAGCGAAGCGTGCGGCATTGGGATTGGCGAGAACCGGCTCGACGGCTCGGCATGGGAGCGGTGATTTTATGCTGGCCTTTTCAACCGGCAATACCATCCCACATTACCCCGAAACGCCCACCTTTTCCATGACGCGCATGGCCGACACGCACTTGAATCCCTTATTTACGGCCACCGTCGAAGCGACGGAAGAAGCGATTGTGAATGCCTTGACGATGGCCACCACGACGATCGGGCGAGATGATCATCGTGTGGACGCCATTTCCTTGTCGAAGCTCAATGCACTGCTACGCGGACAACAGTAAGGACGCCAACCATTCAGCAATTTGAAAGTCTCGACGACACTAGCGGCTGTCACTTAGAAAGGAACGTATGACGGACTATCAAATGGGAGGAGGCCTCAGGCTGCTTACGGCCATTGAAAAAACGCAGGCCTTTTCCACCTTCCTTCAAAATCGATTGCTCCGCGCCCTGGAGACGGAAGATCCCACGGAGCTGCACTATCTACTGGCACAACTTGACGACTATCATTCCTACATGTGGCGTTATCATAAAAAATTACAAAGCGAGCGGGGGGATCGGCAGCCGATGGATGAATAGCTCGCGTCTCAGTCTCAATAGACAAAGAGGAAGACGGATTGCTAGACTGATCGAAAAAGGAAGGATCGTGCAATTCGCATCGGCTGTGTCAAAAGAGATCAATGCGGCAGAGGCCGGACGGGAGTTGGCCGGCCAAATTAGACGCGCGTTGCAGAATGGTCCCATCGACCTCGCCTGCTTGTTTCTCTCCTCTCACTATACTGAACACGCGGAGGAATTGTCTTCGGTAGTGTTCAATCGCTTATCTCCTCGTGTATTGCTCGGATGTACCGGAGAAGGCATTATCGCCGGCTCTGAGGAAATCGAAAACGCCCCGGCGGTCACCTTATGGGCCGCGCAATTGCCGGACACCTCCCTCACTCCCTGGCGCCTATCCGGCAGTCGGGAGGGAGGCGACGTAGGTCTCATGGAGTGGCCTGATCTGGATACCACCTCGGAACCCTCAACCCTCCTCGTGCTTGCCGATCCATTTTCTATCCCTATGGAGGAAGTCCTCTTGGGGATGGCGGATCATTGTCCCGGCTCTGTCGCCATTGGCGGCATGGCAGGTGGCGGGCATGATGAGGGTGAAAACCGGTTGTTGCTGAATGAAGGGGTCTATGAAAACGGCCTTATTGGAATCGCGATCTCGGGAGCCGTCTGTGTCAGAACGATCGTCTCGCAGGGATGCCGGCCGATCGGAGAGCGCTATGTAGTGACAAAAGCCGATCGCAATGTCATTCATGAATTGGGCGGCATATCCGCTTTGGATCAACTCCGGCAGATGTTTGAATCGCTCAACAGCCATGACCGGAATTTGGCGCAAAACGCGCTGCACGTCGGCATCGTGATGGATGAACAGCGCAATCGGTTTGAGCGAGGCGATTTTCTCGTCCGCAATCTAATCGGAGCCGACCGAAGTTCGGGCAGTTTGGCCATCGGGGATACGCTTGCAGAAGGCCAAACCATCCAGTTCCACGTGCGTGATGCCCAATCGGCCACCGAAGATCTTAATCTCATGCTGGCCGCGGACCGATCTCGGCAGACTACTCCTGCGTTGGGCGCACTGCTGTTCAGTTGCTGTGGTCGGGGACGAGGGCTCTTCGGCCGTCCCCATCACGATGTGACGGTCATTCGCGAGCGAGCCGGGGCCATTCCCGTGGCCGGATTTTTTGCACAAGGTGAGATCGGCCCCGTGGGCGGGTCCAATTTTCTACACGGATACACCGCAAGCGTGGCGCTCTTTTCAGAGCGACACCCGTGATGGGTGATCGTACGGGAGCGCTGTTGCCTCTATCATTATTCGTATCATAGCTTTGAAGGAGTGACGATGAACACACGCAGGTGGCTTGTGCAAGTGGCGCTACTGCTGAGCCTCAGCGCCGGTTTGATGGCTGCGGACAATGAGACGAAGAAGGAGACGAAGCCTATGGCGGAGCAGACGGTTACAACGGAATCAGGTCTCAAGTACCTCGACATGACGGTAGGAACCGGCCGCCAGGCAGAACTCGGAGATACGGCCTCCGTCCATTACACCGGTTGGTTGGCGGATGGAAAAAAGTTTGACAGTTCGGTCGATCGCAAGGAGCCGTTTTCGTTTCGCCTCGGCGCTGGACAGGTAATCAAAGGGTGGGATGAGGGTGTGATGGGCATGAAAATAGGCGGGAAACGCAAACTGACGATCCCCCCACAGCTCGGTTACGGTGCGCGTGGAGCCGGTGGAGTGATTCCGCCGAATGCGACGTTGACCTTCGATGTGGAGTTATTGGACTTACGATAGGAGGATGCTGAAAAGGCCGCCAACTTCGTTCTCGTTTCGAAAAACTCCTCAACGTTCCCCAGAGGGTACGCGTCCGGGTTTTTCCACATTGCGGCCTCGCCCCGGGAAGGGGCGTGTCTTGCGCACGCCTGGAGGGCGGGTGTGATAAATGGCCTTTTGAACAACCTTCATCATCCCTAGTAAGGCAGGAAAAACCATGAAACGCACGCCATTGTTCGAGGGGCATCGTGCGGCCGGTGGAAGGCTGGTCGACTTTGCCGGTTGGGAGATGCCCATGCAGTACACCGGCGTAGTGGACGAGTATCAAACGGTCCGCCATGCAGCGGGTCTGTTCGATGTGAGCCATATGGGTCGCGTCGTCGTTTCCGGTGAAGGGGCGCTCTCGTTTCTCCAACGTGTCACGACGAACAATGTCGCAAAGCTGGGCGTGCTGGAGTCTCAATATTCGATGGTCTGCAATGAGGCCGGCGGTATCAAGGACGACATCTTTGTCTATCGGATAAAGCCGCAGGAATATTTGCTCTGTGTGAACGCCTCGAATCGTGCAAAGATCACGGCGTGGCTGAACGCCCAGGCATCGGGTGTCACCGGGGTCATCCTGCACGATCGATCAGCCGAATGGGCCCAGCTTGCCTTACAAGGCCCTGCATCTCGGACCATTCTTTCATCAATGGGTATTGTCGGGGTTGAAGCCATGAAGTTGCGCGCCTGCCTGGAGACCGACTTACTCGGCGCGCCCGCATTGATTACCAGGACCGGTTATACCGGAGAATTGGGGTACGAGCTGTATGTCTCGTCAGATCGCGCGCTTGCTATCTGGAATACATTGCTTACGGCTGGCAAATCCGTGGAACTGAAACCAGCCGGTCTGGGAGCAAGAGATCTGTTGCGTCTGGAAATGGCTTATCTCTTGTACGGGAATGATATCGGCGAAGAGACCACGCCCATTGAGGCGGCAGCCGAATGGGTCATTGATTTCGCCAAAGGAAATTTTATTGGCCGAAACGTTCTTCAACAACAGAAGGATCACGGTGTTCCTAAGCGCCTGGTTGCCTTTGAACTTACCCAGAAGGCAGTCCCGCGCCACGGCTTTAGAATTTTGGATGAGTCCACCGGCGGTAAAGAAATAGGAGAGGTCACGAGCGGCAATCTCTCTCCTCTCCTGCAAAAGGGGATCGGATTGGGATACGTGCCTCCTCAGATGGCGGCCATCGGCTCTTCGATCTGCATCGATATCCGCGGACGCGCACTCCCGGCGGTGATTGCCAAGCCGCCGTTTTATCGCAAACGAGCCAACACATGACTGATCGACGCATTCAGACCGTATACAAAGGGCGCGTGGTCACGTTGAACCTGGAAACGGTGACGTTGCCCAACGGGGTGTCGGTTGAGCTGGAGGTGGTCCGCCATCCCGGTGCCGCAGCCATTGTTCCGCTGAAAGATGACCACACCGTGATCCTCATACGGCAATATCGATTAGCGGCCGACGGGTATATCTATGAAATTCCCGCCGGCAAACTTCATCCCGGCGAAGATCCCCTGCACTGTGCCACGCGAGAATTAGAAGAAGAGATTGGCTACCGAGCGGGACACTTGGACAAGATCGCCACGTTCTTCACAGCCCCCGGGTTTACCGACGAAGTGATGCATTTATATGTTGCGAGAAATCTTGTGCCCGGCGCTCAGGCCTTGGATAGCGATGAGGTGTTGGAGGTCGTCGAGCTTTCGCTGGAGAAGGCAATGGCCCATATTCACGATGGGACCATTCGCGATGCCAAGACGATCATCGGCCTGCAGTCGATCTATCTACAGCATAAGAACCGAAGCTCGGCGTAGAGCGATAGTCCATCCTTGGACTTCTTGCAATAACGTCGATTGCCGGACTAAGCGGCAGCCCGAGATCACCACTGCTCGGATCGTTAGGCGGTCATCCGTCGGAGGCGCTTCGGCGAGAAGAGCACCGACCCAAAAAAGATCGCTGTCGCCAAGAGCACAATGGCCGGTCCCGTCGGCACGTCCCACACATACGATAAAAGGACGCCGCCGACTGCGGAGCTTGTGCCGATTACGACAGCATAGGCCGTCATATGACTGAGACTGTGAGTCAGTTGATACGCGGTTGAGGCTGGAATCAGGACCATGGCAAAGACGAGGATCGCCCCAACCGTCTTTAATGAGACCACCATGGTCAAGGCAATGAGCGTAAGTAACAGATAATACATGCGCCGCGCCGGGACGCCGGAGGCTTCGGCCATCTCCTGATCGAAGGCGATGAAGTACAGCTCTTTGGAAAACAGGACGATGATTCCAAGGACGAGAACGCTCAAGGCCAGAATGATGTGCAACTCTTCGGACGTGACCGACAAGACGCTTCCAAACAAGTAGCCGTAGACTTCCGCATTGTACGTTTTCATCAATCCGATAAAAAGAATCGCCAGCGCCATCGTGGCGGTGTAGAGAATGCCGATCGACACATCCAGCTTCATGCGGCCCTGCTCCTCCATGACGCCGGTCACCCAGACGGTCGCGAGACCGAAGAGAATGGCCAGCGGCAACGGAGGGAAGTCGACCAAATAGGCCAGCGCCACGCCGGCAAACGCCGCATGTGCCGTGCCGGCTCCGACAAACGCCAACCCGCGAAGCACGACAAAGACGCCGATCACGGAACACAGAGCCCCGACGAGCGCCGCCGCCAGAAGGGACCGCTGCATGAAATCGTAGGATAGAAGTTCAAGCATAACAGTGAGGCAAGGAGCGATACGCGACGAGCCTTCCGGCATCGCCCCACGCCTCTCGCCCCGTGCCTTATGTGTGGTGGTGATAATCTTCCACGATGACCACGTCCTTGTCCGTGATGACCAGGTCCTTGCCGTACACCTGGCTTAAAATATCCGGCTTGAGCACATCGGCAGGCGGTCCTGCCGCATACACCTTCGTTTTGAGGAGCACCAGCCGATCGACATGCAGGCGAATCATGTTGATATCGTGAGTAATCAACACGATGGTGAGCCTGAGATCTTGGTGCAACCGCTTGATGAGGTCCAGTACGCTATGCTGCGTCACGATATCGATGCCGGTCGTCGGTTCATCGAGCAACAACACTTGCGGCTGCTGAGCCAAGGCGCGCGCGATAAAGACGCGTTGCTGTTGCCCGCCCGACAATTGACCCAGCGCATCGTCTCGGTGATCGAGCATTCCGACATGGGAGAGCGCCTCAAGGGCGATGTCTCGATCAGTGGTTCCCGTACGCTTCAACAGCCCAAGCACGCCATACCGTCCCATCATGACGGTTTCCTGCACGGTAATGGGAAAATTCCGATCGATCGTGCCTTTCTGCGGAAGATAGCCGATTTTCGCGCGATGGTGACATTGGAGCTTCTCGCACGAGCAGTCGAAAATCTGCAGTGTACCTTCCAGCGGCCGCATGAGCCCCAAGATGGCCTTGCAAAGTGTGGTCTTGCCGGACCCGTTCGGGCCGATGACCCCGACAAATTCTCCACTGACGATCTCCAGCGAGACATCTTTGAGGGCCACCACGCCGGGAAATCCGAAGGTAGCATGTTCGAAACGAACAATTGAGTGCGAGTGCGCCATGAGGGATGTTACGAGAGGGCGTCGGCAAGCTGCATGACGTTGTAACGGAGCAGGTTCAAATAGGTTTCAGTCCCCGGCATAGCACCCGGCAAGGGACTGAGTACCACAATTCGCGCCCCGGTTTCACGGGCCAAGACGTCGGGAACTTTTTGATTCATCTGCGGCTCCGACACGATCACGCGAATGCCTTCTTTACGAATCCTGCTGATCAACTCCTGTAAATGATGCGCGGACGGTTCGGACCCGGCTTGTGTGACGATCTCATCGATAATCCGAAAGCCGAACCGGCGTGCAAAATAAGGCCATGCAGGGTGATAGACCAGAATGCGGCGGTCTGCGATCGTCTTGAGCCGTTCCGCCAGGTCTTTCTGCAGATGATCGAGCTGACGCAAATACGCGGCTTGATTGTCCCGATACTCCGCGGCATGTGAAGGGTCGACTTTGATCAAAGCCTCCGTGATGTGGCGCATCATGATCTTGGCATTTTCAGGGTCCAACCAGATATGGGGATTCCCGTCATGCGCATCGTCCGTTGGCGCGTGAGGACCGTCGTCCCGACTCTGATCTCGAATGAGCGCGACGCCTTTGGAGGTTGTAATCACGCGCAATGAGGCGCTGCCGGCATTTTTAACCAGGGCCGAGACCCAGACCTCAAGTCCAACGCCGATCTCCACTAGGAGGCGAGCTTTGCGTACGGCAATGATATCGCTTGGCCGCGGCGAATACGTATGTTCGCTTTCCAAACCGGACAACAAGGAAATCACCTGCACATGGGACCCGCCAATCTGTTGAACAAAATCTTTGAGCACGGGGATCGTAACGACAATCTGAATCGGTTCAGAGGACTTGGCCATGTCAGCAGCCTGAGCAAAGATCGGAAAGAAAGACCCTGTACTAACGGCCCAGAGAGTCAAGATACGCATGAAAGACAGAACGCGCATGGGGCGGGACCGTAGCAGACGATCTGGGCAAAGTCAAAGGATGGAAGAGAGGTGCGCGTAGACGTCCGGCCTGGGTGTCGCAGAGCGCGCACGACCGGAACGTACTCGCTCGATGCGCGCCAAGGGAGGCCGGCCGCCTACGCGCACCGGGAGGGAGAAAAAGCTGTTCGGATGGGCCGTTCCGTGAACTCCCGTCCCGAATGTCACCGCCGACGAACAGCGTTGCGCGTGACTCTTGTTCGTTGAACGTACGAAAAGGCCTCTTCATTGCATGTACGGTTAACGATTCACGAAGAACGCCCACTAGCTTGACCCTTACGGTGTATTCAGCTAGCGTAGCCGCGCTTTATGAAAAAGACGCGCACCTCGACCGGCAAGAGCATGAATGTCGTCGGGCTGATGTCAGGCACATCGGCCGATGGCGTGGATGCCGCATTGATCCGGATCAGTGGACAGGGCGACGCCGTCAAGGTGAAGCCACTTGCCTTTTCCTCGCTGCCCTACCCTCGCGGGCTGCAACCGCGCATTGTCTCCGCTGCCGTGGAAGGGTCGGTGGCCGAGATCTGTCACCTCAATGCCGTCCTCGGCGAATGGTTCAGCCGGGCCGCGCTTCGCGTCATCGCGCAGGCAGGATTACAACCGGTGCAGGTCCATTTCATCGGCTCTCATGGCCAGACGATTCATCATCTGCCGATACCTAGGCGAGAATATGGTCTAGGGCCAATTCGGTCCACGCTGCAAATCGCCGAGCCCGCAATCATTGCGGAGCGTACGGGAATTACGACCGTCGCGAATTTCCGGCCACGCGATATGGCGGTGGGCGGTGAGGGGGCTCCGCTGACTCCCTATGCTCATTATATGTTACTTCGCGACTCGCGCCGATCTCGCCTCATCGTCAACCTTGGCGGAATTGGAAACGTAACCTATCTTCCGGCCGGAAAAGGGCCGGAGTCCGTCAAGGCCTTCGATACGGGTCCTGGAAATATGGTGTTGGATGGACTGATGCAGCATGTCTCCGGCGGACGGCTCTCAATGGACCGCCACGGCCGGCTGGCGGCCAAGGGAACTGTGAATTTGAAACTGCTCAACACCATGTTGGCACATCCCTTTCTTCAAAAGCGACCGCCCAAATCTACAGGACGCGAAGAGTTTGGCGGAGCCTTTCTGGCTCGGATCCTTACCCCAGCACGGGGTCGGATTCGACCCGAAGATCTGTTGGCTACCGCGTCTCTCTACACCGCGGTGTCGGTCGGTTTGGCGAGGCGATGGTTGTCCGGTCCTGTCGAGGAGGTGATCGTCGCAGGCGGGGGAGCTCATAACCGGACGGTGATGGCCGATCTCGCCGCCGTGTTCGATCCAATACCCATCACGCCCTTGGATGACTTGGGATGGGATAGTCGTGCCTTCGAGGCGATCGCCTTTGCGCTCTTCGCCTATCAAACGATAAACGGTCAGCGCACGAATCTCCCGTCCGTCACCGGCGCGTCATACCCCGTCGTGCTGGGCCACATCACACCGGGACATGACCGTCGACCATGACCATGGACACACTCGTCACGTTCATCAGCGACAACATGGCGCCGATCTCTTTAGCGTTCGGGGGGCTGCTCGTCGTGCTGTTGCTCTGGTGGGCAACGATGTTGCTGACCAGACTATCGGTACGTAAAGCCGAACGCGGCACATCCCTGCCGCCCGGCCTCGACCTGACGGCGCAACCCTTCATGACCAAAGCGGAGGCCGCCTTCTACAACGTGCTGCGCCTCACCGTGCAGGATGAATATCTACTGTTTGCCCAAGTGCCGCTGTGGTGCCTGGTGAACGTCAACGCCGCCCATCCAAAACTGCGCCTCGACTTCCTTGGGCAGATCGCCCTGAAGCGCCTGGACTTTGTCCTCGTCCATCCCGGCACATTGTCGGTGGCGAAGGTGATCGAAATGGAAGAAGATCCGCCGTCCACTCAGCGCCAGGCGCGCAATCAGTTGGTGGAAGACACGCTCAAAGCCGTGGGCATCGACGTGGTGCGGCTGACGCTGAATCGAATTTATACGATTCCGGATTTAGCGGCGGCATTGGACATTGAGCCTGCTGAATAGGGAGGATTGAGGTTTGATGTAGGTGTAGAG
>DATEPO010000177.1:0-12514 GCA_035273145.1 Nitrospiraceae bacterium | reverse complement strand
TGCAGAAGTAGATTGTCCTCCGGCTTAACGGCCTGTTCAAGGCTCTCGACTCAATGACATCCGCAAGAACCGGTCACCGATCCTGAGCATACGACAGCGACGCACAGCTAAAAGCAAGCCGACTGATTGAACAAACCCCATTCTCATGGCGTCTCATTCCGCATCTTGATACTTGCCAACTGATCATCGAGCGCTTCTCTTACTTTTCGAGCCAGCGTGGGGGCCAAGAAGGGCTTTCGCAAGAAATATCGTCCAGGGGACATTCGCTCTTCCGCGAATACGACCGTTTCCGGATATCCCGATATATACAGGACCTTGATCAGCGGACGTTCCAGGGCCAGACACTTGGCCACTTCCAATCCACTCATTCGAGGCATGAGAACATCTGTCAGCAGCAGTTGGATGTCGCCGTGGAATTCGCTGCTGGCTCTCAACGCCTCTGGACCATCACCCGCCACCAATACCCGATAGCCTCGCCGCTCGAGCATTTCTCGAACGACGTACTGAACCGGTTCTTCATCGTCCACCAGCAGAATCGTCTCGGTTCCCGATGAGAGGTCTGCCGGGCCTATTGGTCGTCTGTATGTCATAACAGCAAGAGTCTCCATTGCGCCTCTCTCCTTCCATCTGAACAAATCTGATCTATGTCTCCATAGCGAGGCAGCACTGTGTCCCATTCTAGGCTCGAACATGAGCATCGAGCAGCACGCTCACGACAGAACCCTCAAGCGGCGTGAGAAACAATGACGGCCTTTCGACGTGGGGAGGAATCGCTCCCGGTATCCGACCCGTGGTCTCAGAGCATGTGAACACCGACACCTGAGGACATTGCAATCGGATCAGGCGTAGCACGGCTAATCCATTGGCAATCGGCAGATGACGGTCCAGGACAATACCATCAGGCTGCATGACACTTAATTGTTCGACCGCCTCGTCGGCTCGCCGTGCAATCGCGACCTCATAGCCATCGGAGGCCAGCCTGTCGGCGAGCTTCAAGCCGGATCTCGTTCCATGGCTGATAATCATGACCCGCTTGCGAGCCGTCATCCCGCCATTGTGCATGTCATCCTCCTCACTTGCTGAGTGCTCTAGAAATTGAAAGCCGGTCAATGAATAATTGAGAGTGCGTCTCGAATTACTCACCTACTTCTACGCTTGGCGGCAATCCGAGTTACGAAGAGCCTTGTACGCGAAGGCGGAGGGCAAGACTATCACCCGAGGTGTGATTCTACTGTCGAATCTTCATTGGCATGCCTGTCGTCGGAGACGTGACAAGGGGAAGGTAATTGGGTACATGTGAAATTCAGTCATTTCCAAAGATTGCCAATTACTGAATTACTTCGTCCTTCAAGAGATCGGTCACACCAAGCGTTCCTGCATCGCGTAGCGTGTGAGTTCGGCATTGTTCTTCATGCTCATCTTTTCGAGGATGCGTGCGCGGTAGGTGCTGATCGTCGTGATGCTTAGATTGACGGTCGTCGCGATCTCGCCGACCGTTTTCCCGGAGGCGATCATGCAGAGGACTTGATATTCGCGATCGGAGAGTCGCTCGTGTGGCGCCTGCTCGAGGCCGCTCTTCACCGTCACCGCTAATTTTTCTCCAAGGGCCGGACTGACATACTGGCCTCCGGCCATGACCTTCTTAATCGCCTTGACTAACTCGCTGGGTGCGCTGGCTTTGGTCAGATAGCCGTCCGCTCCGGCTTTAAACATCCGGATGGCATATTGATCTTCGGGATGCATGCTCAGCACGAGCACGGGGAGGCCCGGACACGCTTCTTTGATCGCCTTGAGGGCTTCCGGTCCCGTCTGACCCGGCATGCTGATATCCATGATGATGAGGTCCCACTTTTTTCGACCCGCCAGTTCCAGCATCTCCTGCGCGTCTCCGGCTTCTCCGATTTTGACCGAGTTCAAGGCCTCGGCCAGAATCTCTTTGACCCCTCGGCGAAATGAGGGATGATCATCGACGATCAGGATGTTCAACATGAGCCCTCCGCACTAGGTGTTTGACCGCATCATACATGAAGTGTGACGGTGGTGCCAGCGTTCGGCCGACCGACAATGGTGACGGATCCTCCACACAGTTCGGCGCGCTCTCGCATGCCGAGCAGACCCAACGAATGAGGATAGAGGATCTTCTCCTCCGCGATACCGCGCCCATTGTCTTTGACTTCCAGAGTCAACATGCCCTGATGCTCTTCCAACCGAATCGACACGGCCGTCGCACCGGCATGTCGAGCGACATTCGTCAGCGCTTCTTGGCAAATGCGAAACACCGTCGTGGCACGCGCCGGTTCGATGGCAAGGTCGTCCTCGCTGGTGTGGAGGGTGCAGGCAATGCCGGTCCGGCGCTGAAAATCGTGGCTCTGCCATTCAATGGCCGCGACCAATCCGAGATCATCCAGGATCGCCGGCCGCAACTCACTGACGATCCGTTGCACGCCCACGATCGTCGTATCGATAAACTCAGTCATCGTACGGATCTTCTCGTCGATTTGGCGGCCTTTCTCCAATCCGACGGTCGTGCCGATTAAAGCCGTGAGCCGTGAGAGATCGATTTTCAGACACGTCAGGCCCACCCCGAACTCATCATGCAATTCGCGCGCGATGCGTCCGCGTTCTTCCTCGCGAATGACCTCAAGGCGTCCGGACAAGGTCCGTAAGCGCGCCAGGGCCGCCTGCAAATTGTGTTCGATCTGCTTCAGTCCGCTGATATCGAGATTCGAGCCGGTGATGCGATACGGTTTCCCCTGCTCGTTTCGCAGACAGACGGCATGCGAAAGAATCCAACGATAAGAGCCATCCTTATGCCGTAGCCGATGTTCTAATTGAAAATGAGACCGATGTCCATTCACATAGGCGAGAAGAGTATTCAAGGCACGCTCGCGGTCGTCCGGATGGATCCGCGACTCCCATTCCTCGCACCGATTCTCCATCTCGGAGTCATCATGCCCCAGCATCTGTTTCAATCGCGGGGAGAAATAGACCAGTTCCCTTCGGACATCCCAGTCCCAAATGCCCGCTTCCGACCCTTGAATGCACAGCGACAATCGCTCCTGACTCTCCCTCAACGCCTCTTCGGCCCGTTTGCGGGGCGTGATATCGATCCAGGCCCCGATGAACTCCTTCGGGTTGCCGTGCCCATCGCGTATACAGACGGCATGATCCAAGTACCACCGATACGAGCCATCTGCGGTTTGCCACCGATATTCCGTGGAAACGGCACCGGAGTCACGCCCACGCGTGACCGCCGCAAGGACTCGTTCTCGATCCTCGGGGTGCAATCGAGTCGCCCAAAACTGCGGCCGTTCGATGAACGTACGCGGAGCAAAGCCGGTAACCTGCTCTAGATTGTCGCTGACCCAGGTGGTGGAGGAGGCGCCTGACGCGTTCACGGTATAGAAGGCGATCGGAAGCGAGTTCAAGATGAGGGCCTGCCTCGCTTCGCTCTGCCGAAGTGCGGCCGTCGCATGAAGCCGCTCCAGTTCGGCCGCCGCACGCGCCGCAAAAATCGCAATGATACGTTTGGCGTGCTGCTCATTCTGCAACGGATCTGTATCCATGATACAGACATGGCCGAGGATCTTCCCGAAGCTGTCGGTCATGGCGATCGCCAAGTACCCGCTCATCTTCAAGTCGATTAAACGCTGATCCTCCGGAAAGACGCGCTGTACGTCCCTGGCATAGTAAGCCATCCCTTCACGAAGGACGGTCGCACACGGAGTATGGTCGGATTCATATTCCAATTCCAACGTCGCGGCCTGCCCTGTGCGCTCCCAACAGGCTAAGACTCGAAGCTTGGTCCTACTACCGGACACGACTTCTGTCACGGACGCATAGGCCACGTTCAGCGCAGCGGCGAGCTGACGAACAAAGACCGAGAAGAACTCCTCTCCGGTCACGGATGCCGTACCGCGAACCAGCGCATGCAGCCCGTCCTCTGTCCGCTTTCGCTCCGAAATATCACGCATAACGCCGGTGAAAAACAGGCCGGACTCGGTTTTCCACGTCGCCAGTGTGAACTCGAGCGGGAACTCGCTTCCCTCCTTCCGTAGCCCCGTCAATTCATACATCGTCCCGGATACCTGACCGGCGGCGGCGGCTCGCATGATGCCTTGCCGGTGCGCCTCACGAAATCGTTCAGGAATGACCCGGGTGAGCGGTTGATTGAGCATCTCCTCCACGGCATAGCCGAACATCTGTTCGGCTCCGTGATTCCAGAATATGACAAGGCCCTCGGCATTCAACGAGACGATCGCGTCCTGGGTCGATTGCACCACTGACCGTAATTGCTCTTCGCTCTGCCGCAGTGCCTGTTCGATCATCTTCCGTCCCGTGATGTCCCGTACGATGCCGAGGAGGCCGATCACCTGACCCTCTTCGATCAACGGGGTCCCCACAAATTCTCCGATGAGATCGCTGCGATCGCGTGAACGGATGC
This sequence comes from Nitrospiraceae bacterium, assembly GCA_035273145.1. Taxonomy (GTDB): domain Bacteria; phylum Nitrospirota; class Nitrospiria; order Nitrospirales; family Nitrospiraceae; genus JAICXS01. The sequence goes on along the minus strand of DATEPO010000177.1, from coordinate 8,070 downwards.
GCAACATACACGTAATCGGACATCGTTTCTGCACGATGTAGGAAATAATCTCGCCCCCGGTCGTGACATCATCCGGATGTAGGAGCGTCGTAAACGGCTTGCCGACCCACTCGGCCCGCGGCCAATGCGTCATCGTCTCGAACATGGGATTTAGGGAGATGATCGCGCCATCCGGCGACAGTGTAAAAATGGCTTCCGGCACATGTTCGACCAGATTGCGAAGATGCGACTCGGATTTCGCCAAGGCCGCCTCGATGCGTGTGCGCTCGCTAATATCGCGGATGGTGGCCAGCAGTGTCAGACTCGTTCGGCTCTTCCACGCCATTAAACTCAGTTCCAACGGAAAGGTCGTCCCATTTTTTCTCCGTCCGACTGAAGTGAATGTAGTGCCTGATGCCTGGGAAGGGACCATTGTCGCAGCGACTTGCACGGCGTGTTCGAATGCCGCTCGGAATCCAGCGGTTAGGATCATGTCGACCGGTTGCCCGTGAACTTCCCGGGCAGAATAGCCGAACTGGGCCTGCGCGGCATCGTTCCACGATCGGATGATGCCGAGGCGATCGACAAACAAAACGACATCCTTCGTACCATGCATGAAGGCGCTGAGCGCGGCTTCGCTGTCTTGCAGCGCCTCTTCGGCGTATTTTCGATCGGCCGCATAGGTCACGACCGCTTCCTCCTGGACGCTCAGTAGCTGCTCCAAGGCGGCAATCTGTGAATCATGGCGCTCTAACCGGACAGGCGTCTGTGCTGCCTCGGCGGACGGCTCCTGAGCGATGGACGGTACATCGAACGGCAACAGCGCCAATTTCGCGCTGAGGGCCAGCGGCTTGAACAGATCGGCCGTCGTACGGGACAGAAAGACTTTGGCGAACAAAACGACGACGAATAAATTGCCCGATGGCAACAGCCCCCCGAATCCCAGGACGGATCGCACTCCATAGGGAATGACAAATTCATGTTGGACGGGGACAAACGGACTGCCTATCGCGTCCGGCACATAAAATACATTAAACGAGTGCTCATCCGACTCGACCAAGAGTTCGGGTCCCAACCGCAACAGGGCACCGAGGGGTACGCCTAGTTGGATGAGCAATTGCGAGATCATGGGGAATTGCGCGACAAACTCATCGCCGACTAAAGGAATAGCCTTGTGACGCTGAGAGCGGTCTGTGTGATTCCATTCCGGGCGCTCGCCGGCGGTCGCACAAAGAGTTAAGCATTTCATGTCGGGCGCGGCAGGTTTGGCCCCCAACAGCCTCTGCGCACACGCTTGGCGATCGGTCGAGAGGTCACCATAGGCTTGGGTCGTAAACAGCCGGATCAGCGCGCAGGCCTGCTGTCCTGTGTCGCCATCCAGAAAATGGTCATAGAGATGGTTGACGAGGCGATTGGACACGTCACTCAGGCCTGCGGCGCCGGTACCGAGCGTTCGCAGCTTCGAGGAACAGACGGTCATGTCATGAAGTGAAAACTCGGCGAGGTTATACATGTCGGCTCTACTAATCAGGGTTCGTGTACGGGCGCACCAACTACTGAGCAATCCGTGCTATTGGACGGACCATCATGCCTCACTCGCTTCGCCACATCAAGAAGCACGCCTTCACGCAAACCGTAATCGCTGACGAGGCAATTCGAGAGGCCCAGGCTGCTCATCGCGGTACGGAGGATGATCACTCCGGCGACGATGACCCCTTCTCGCCCCGATTCTAAGCCCGGCATTCCCCGACGCTCTCCTGAAGTAATAGATAAAAGTTCCCGTTCGAGCCGTACAATATCCTGAACGTTCAACCGATAGAGATGAATATGGGCATGGTCCAACGTCTGCAGACGTTGGACCATTGCAGCGATTGTCGTGATGGTTCCTGCCGTTCCCACACAGACTGTTCCGTCAAGATGTTGAAGAATAGGTTTAACTTTATCCATACTCGCTCGAACGAGATCTTTTGCTGCTTCAACCTCTGGAGGGGTAGGTGGATCGTGCGTGAGACATCGTTCAGTCAGTCGAACAGCGCCAATATCGAAGGAGCGTACGATAGGAGATTCTCCTGGTCGATCCACGATACACTCGGTGCTTCCTCCCCCGATATCCAGCGCGAGCACATGCTCAATCCCGGAAGGGAGCCCTGAACGAATGCCGAGTAACGTTCGACGGGCCTCTTCTTCTCCTGAAAGAATCTTCACTGAGAATGCGGCCTCCCGTTTGATGAGCGCCAGAAACTCTTTCCGATTATTCGCATCCCGGACGGCGCTCGTCGCGACAGCGATTTCCCGATCGACGTGATACGCGTCGATAATGTGCCGCCAGGCTTTGAGAGTCTCCACGGCGCGAGCCATGGCCGCCGGATGCAATAGGTGATGTCGATCCACGCCCTCCCCGAGCCTCAGCAATCGCCGCTCGGCGTGCAATTCAGTTAACTGTCCATCAGAAGAGAGGTGCGCGATCAGCAAGCGGCACGTCAGCGTGCCGATATCGATACCGGCGAGAATCATGGGCGGTGAATCGTTATTCGTTAACCGTTAATCGTTAAAATGCCATTAAACCAGAAATTAGAATTCTTTCAGAGAGCGAGTAACGAATAACGGTTAACGATGAACGTCGCCGCCCCCACCCCGTACGTCATCCATTTCGTTCAGTAACTTTGACCGTTCAGCCCGCAATGCCTGGACCTGTTCGATGCCTCGCATCACGCCGGGGTCTGCCAGAATCCGCTCTATCGGTTCGCCGCGGCCATGTAGATCGAGTGCACGGTCCCCGACATCCCCGTACAGATCCTCGATCCGACTATCAAGTTTTCGGCTTTCCAGCCGAAGCTGTAGCAGCTCCGTTTCCTCTAGGGCCCGATGCGCCGCATGCACGGCTCCATAGCGCAATCGAGCCAGGCCGGTCTTCAGGTCATGTGCGAGTCGTTGAAAGAGGCCCATAGTTCTCGGCAGGCGAGAGGCACGGGGCCGGGGCTATAGGCAGGACAATAATCTATGGCCCTTCTGGTTTTTACCCCTCGCGTCGCGGCCCTTCGCCTCGCGCCCAATCCTAGCTAATTCCGCCCAAATCCAATGTGTCTTTCCATCGGCGCAGCATGGCTCCTCGCAAGGCGTGAGAAGTCGGAGCGGTCAGATGTGGATCTCGTCGGATCAAGGCAAATGCCTCCTCGCGGGCCTGCTCCAACAGCACCCGATCGCGAATGAGCTGCGCGGCTCGAAATGCTGGTAGGCCCCATTGGCGCACGCCGAAGAATTCCCCCGGACCGCGGATGCGCAGATCTTCCTCGGCAATCTCGAATCCATCGGTCGTCCGCACCAACGCCTCCAGTCGTTGCCGGGCTAGGGAAGAGGTAGAGGGGTAAGGGGGGACCGCGGTAGTGCCGGAACCACTCTCTCCTATCCTATCCTTTACCCCTCTACCCCTTCCCCCCACGCCCTTATTCTCTTCGGTGACCAACAAACAATACGAGGCCTGTGTCCCACGACCTACGCGGCCTCGCAATTGATGCAATTGCGCCATGCCGAATCGATCGGCGTGCTCAATCAGCATGACGGTGGCGTTCGGGACATCGACTCCGACTTCAATGACGGTTGTCGCAACCAGCACCTGTATCTCGCCTCCCTTAAACGCCGCCATCGTACGCGCTTTCTCATCAGTCTTCATCCGTCCATGGAGAAGTCCGACACGATACCGCACAAATTCGCTGCGCTGCAGTTCTTCCGCAGCTTGCATGGCCGCGGCCAAGTCGATTTTCTCCGATTCCTCGACCAACGGATAGACGATATAGCTTTGACGGCCCGCAACTAATTCATCATGGATAATTCGATATGCGCGCCGCCGCTGCGAGGCTGTGAAGAGCCATGTTTGAATCGGCCTTCGGCCTGGCGGCAACCTGTCGATGACGGACACATCCAGATCGCCATATACCGTCATGGCGAGGGTTCTCGGAATCGGCGTCGCCGTGAGGACCAGCACGTCCGGATGGGCCGCTTTTTCAACCAATGTTTTACGCTGCACGACGCCGAACTTGTGTTGCTCGTCCACAACCACTACACCCAATTGTTTGAATCGCACCTTCTTCTGGATCAACGCATGCGTGCCGACGACAATCTGCGCCTCGCCTGTCTGAATCTGATGCAGCACCGCTGCCTTCGCTATGGCGGATCCACCGCTCTTTAGGAGCACGCTGGTCAACCCCAGGTCGTGAATCAATCCGCGAAGGGTGAGATAATGCTGTTCGGCTAAAATTTCGGTCGGCGCCATGAGGGCCGCTTGATAGCCGGATCCGCAGGCCACCAGCATAGCGTGGAGAGCGACGATCGTCTTCCCGCAGCCGACATCTCCCTGTACGAGACGATTCATCGGCCGGGCAACGGCCATGTCCGCTCGGATTTCAGACAGGACACGCTGCTGAGCCGCCGTCAATTGAAAGGGAAGCCGCCGTTCCAGTTCGCCGATCAACGGCGTATCGACCTGAAATCGAATGCCGGGTTCCTCTTTGACCGATTGTCGCCGCATCGCGAGCGCCAGTTCCAACAAGAGACACTCTTCAAATGCCAGCCGTTTGTGAGCCGGCGTCGTGCCTCGGTGGAGCGCGGTGACATCGGTACCCGCGGGAGGGAAATGAACGTCCGCGACAGCGGCATGAATCGATGGAAGGCCATACTTGCGCTGCATGGGTACCGGCACGAGCTCTTCGACGCTTGAGAGAAACTCATCGAGGAGGTCTTTTATCATGATTCGGATCTGACGAGAAGTAAGGCCTTTGGTCTCATGATAGATCGGAACGATGCGTCCCACATGCAAAAGTGCGTCGTCCTCTTCACCGATGACTTCATACTGCGGACTCTCCATCTGAAGATCGGTCCATCCTCCTCGTCCGGCCGTCACGCGGCCGCTCATCATGATGCGAGTTCCAGGCGTCAGAATCCGCTCCAGATAGGGTTGATTGAAATAGATGATCGACAGAGTCCCCGTGTCATCGTTGATGCGGACCTGAACAATGGCTAAGCCGCGTCGAGCCGTGCGCTTCACGCGAAAGGCCAGGATAGTCCCGCAGATCGTCGCATCAACACCGGGAAAAAGACGAGCGATCGGCGTCACAACCGATCGATCTTCATAACGCCAGGGTAGATACCAGAGCGCATCTTCGACGGTGCGGATCCCCAGACGCTCAAGCAATGCAGCTCGCTTTGACCCGACACCGCGTACGAATTGAACCGGCACATTCCAAACCATGGCAGCTCGGGAAGAGGCTTGGTGTCCATATCCTTGCAAGGCCTGTGGCATTTCAGTTGCGCTCAGGCGATCCAAAAGAGTCTTTGCCCTCGTCAACCGATGTTGTTGCTCGAGCGCACCCGACTGCCGATCGAAATCGGCAAACAAGTCTCGCAACGCCAGAAGCTCTGTTTCGATGTGCGGCAGAAACACCTGATCGGCCAGTGCCTGCACGACCTGATGCGAGACAAACGATCCAAGGTTTTTGATCGAGGAGAGATGGGCACAGCCATCGCGACTCGCAAACGCAATGGGGCGAGCAAGACGCTGCACCAGTCGGTGAAGCGCCTCCACGGAAATGGTCATGGAGTGTGGGGCCGCCGCCATGCTAGCGAAAGGCTTGTCAGACAAGGCGACGCTATGGTAGCATGGCCCTCGTTTTCAATACAACGAATCCGTTGAGAAGGAGTGCAGATCGTGGCTTTTGTATGTGAGATTTGCAGCAAGCGTCATCAATCCGGGCATAATGTCAGCCATGCCAACAATAAGACCAACCGAATCTTCAGGCCGAATCTTCAAACCGTTCGCGCGATGATCAATGGCGCCGCTAAGCGCATTCGCGTCTGCACCCGCTGTCTCCGTTCCGGGATGGTGAAGAAAGCAGTCTAAAGGCTTCCGTTTCTTCTCCTCGAACGCCATAGGTCCATTCCTGACTGACGCGACTGTCTTTTAAAACTAGTGTCGGAAAACTTGACAGTTTCGCGCCTGTGGTCGTGAACGACTTCATCAAGAACAGCTCGTCTCTATAACGATAACCCTCCATATATCCACTAATGTTTATTTGTAATCTGATTACTGTTCGCTCTTCATTCCTGATTGATCGGGTAAACCCATACTGTGTCGAAAAACTTTACAACTCTTGTGGCTCTCTTTCAAGGTAAGTATCACGTCCTGCCCCTCTTGCCATAACAACTTAAATTGCTAAAATCCCAAACCTTTTTCAATCGCCAGATAACAGCTCGTGGCGAAACAGACGGCTATCCTCTTTTAGTAGGTGTCGGAGAATTTAATAGTTGCCGCCCATTATCAAGACGGCTATGAGAACGCACATGAAAATTGTAAGTGCCTACGAGTACTTGGCAGACAGCGACTTAGTGGCGCAAGGATTGCTTAACGACCGATCAACGACGATTGCGCCCGTGCGTCTTATGAATCGATCATCCTTCGAACATCAAGCGCTTCACGAGGCAGGCAAAGAGTATTGGGGGCTTCGAGCCATTTGCCGGCGGATGAACTGGAAAAATTCTCGCACCCCGGTCCGCCAGGCGCTCAGTCACGGCTTCCCGCTGTACTTAAAAACTCGGGTCGGCCAACATCGTCAATTCTATTACTCCACCGAAAAGTTAATCACCTCGTGGGAATGGTCACGTTGCGAACGAGAAATTGCACGCCTGGTCCGGAATACTCCGCTGGCTCAAGACCCTCCTTTGTACCGGCCTCCCTATCAAGAGCCTTCACGCGGCATCCCGAACACCTGACGCTGTGTCCCTTGCTTTCTATCGAGCGATCTCACGCTTGATCTCCACTTCTCGTAGCGATTGCGTGTACGGCCCACAATGTTCTTTTGCTTTGGGCGGCTCCCCTTCGTACCGTTGCAGGCACAGACGATAGGCCCGCATCATCTCGGCAGTTTCTTGGCGAATATCAGCGGTCCCTTTCTTCATGCGGTAGTCCTCATACCACTGACACCCCATCTGGCCACCAAGCATAAGAATTGCGCACATCCCTAGTATCGCTTTCATGGACCCTCCGGGCTGAACAATATTTTTGGAGTCTGAGTTACTAAATAATTGTACCTAATTAACCGGAGGGATGAAACCTAAAAGGCAAGAGAAGTCATGAAGGAATAACGAAGCGTAGCGGAGAACATTAAAACCCGATTCCTACGCCACCGCCAACGCCGATACCGACGCCCGTGCCCCCGCCAATCGAGACGCCGAATCGCGGACCCGGTCTGAATCCAGACCCAATGGAATCCGGCCAGACCTTCAGATCTTTGACGGCAAGGACAGGATAGGTGTATTCGATATCGTCGAGCCGCTGTGTTTGCACTCCCGTCACTTCGCCGACAATGGTCACGCGCGGTCTCTCAACTAATGTAGCGGGATCTAGAAATTCTCTTTGCAAGGCAAGAAACCGGCCCTGCGATTGCTGCACATCGGCCACCGGCTCTGAGCCATCCAGTGGAAGCTGGAGAATTTCGATCGATGTGCCAGCCGGCAATCGCTTCGCATTCAACACCTCTCCGCCCAAGACCACGACCTTGCCGATATACGAGGTTGCAGATTCCTTTAGTTGCTCGAATGTGAGCGATCTGTCGACATGACTGGCAAGCGGCTCAGGAATGACATAGTCCTGTGATGTACAGGAGACCGACATCACCAAGAGAGACAAGCTGCAGGCCCATAGGATCGACAGGGAATGCATACCATACTCTATCAGACGATAAAGAGATCGGCGAATGGGGAAACCTGCCTTCGAGTAGCCATCGTACGACAGACTACGCCACGATAGATTTGATCTCTGTAATCACTATGAGCGTTTGACGTCACTTTGCCGAGAACTGGATGTTCGGCAAGCGCCTTGTGAATCGAGACAACCATCTGCTTCGGCAATATATGTTCGCGGACGTCTTGTTTTCCTGGGCCAAGATAAAACATTCCTTATGATAGACCGGAGGAACACCCAATAATGTGTGGAAGCTAGAACTTAATCTGACGGTCAGGTAGAGTCCTCACTCTTCATGGAAGGAGTGAGGGCGATGACAACGGAACAGAAGATCATCAAGACGAAAGTTGGCGTGCTGG
>DATEPO010000176.1:0-3258 GCA_035273145.1 Nitrospiraceae bacterium | reverse complement strand
CCAAATCTAATACTGATTGGATATCCGCCGGTTTGACTAGGGACGTATTGTAGATGACGAGCCATACCCGCCCTGAAAGCCCAATCCAACTATTGTCCGAGGCCCTAAATTCAGCCGGAATTTTTCCATCGATTAACGCTGTATCGATTGGAGCCAGCAGTTTGAGTTCACGCGCGCGCTCAAGCGCCCCGACCTCATTCGTAATGAACACATCGGCCGAGGTGCGCGCTCCCTCGGCTTGGAGCCGATTGACCAATTCAGTGCTTCCGGATGACAGGAGATCGATATGCACGCCCGACTTGGTTTGAAACGCATCGAGGACCGGCTTAATCAGTCGCTCGGCGCGTCCCGAATAGACGACCAGGCGATCTGCCGCCAGGCTGTCGATAACCGAGAAAGAGAGGACGTTGACAGCCAAGAGAATCGACAGAATTGAGATCGTAAGCCCGTGAGACAGTAATCGCAAGATTGACACGCTCGTCTCCTCTTTCATGCCGGATGTCCGATGACCTGAAAATGAAATTGATTCACCCTCTCAAAAAGAATAGCAAAAAAAAGGAAGACCGGTCAATGTCGGCAGCCGGCGCACACGCCGTAGAGTTCCAGTTTGTGGGTCTGGATGGTGAAGCCATTGCGGCGGGCGACCTCTTCTTGAAGTCGTTCGATGTCTTCATTCTGGAATTCCACGATCTTGCCGCAGGCGGTGCAGATGAGGTGATCGTGGTGTCCCTTGTGCGACACATTATCGTATTGGGTTTGCGTGCCGAAGTGGCGAGCCTGAGCCAGCCCCACTTCGCAGAAGAGATTGAGTGTCCGATAAATCGTCGCGAGACCGATATGCGGATCTTTTTTCGCGAGTTGCCGATACATTTGCTCCGCGGTGATATGTTCGTTCTTCAGGAACATGTCCAGAATGTGCTCGCGCTGTCGTGTGAGTTTTAATTGGTGCTTAGCCAGGTGATCTTTGAGGACGGAGATTTCTTTCGCAGTTTTCGACATAATCGGTTTGGTCGGTCTTGATAATTGAGTATTAAAAACCAATTGCGTAGGAAGGGTCAAGCGGAACTATTTGGAAGAGGAATAGGAAAGAACGCCGTTTGACCCGGTCCTTTGCCAACGACTATAGTTTGGAGAATAGAGGACGATTTCGACCATGGAGGTCGGCATGGCGGTTTCGAAAGTCCACAATTTCATTCAAGGGACGTGGCGAACGGCTTCCTCCAGCAACTGGTTCGAGAGCCGTAATCCGGCGAATCCGGACGACGTCATCGGCCTCTTTCCGCAATCGACCACAGAGGATATTGAAGCGGCGGTGCAGGCAGCGACACGGGCATGTGCCGACTGGCGGGGCGTCGGCTTGGTCAAGCGCGCGGAATATCTCCTGCGCGTCGCGCAACTCATGGAGGAGGACCGGGAGGCGTTGGCTCGCATCGTTGCGCGCGAGGCCGGCAAGCAAATCAATGAGGCGCGCGCCGATGTCGTCGAGGCGATTCATACGGCGCAATATGCCTTTGCCTACGGTCATCTGGGCCAATACGGCCGCGTCCTGGCCGATGAAGTCTCCAGCAAGCGGTGTTATGAGGTGATGGAGCCGAGAGGAATCGTCGTGGCCATCACTCCATGGAATTTTCCGGTGGCGCTGCCGTTCTGGCTCACCGGGTTGTCACTGGTCTTGGGCAATTGCGTGATTCTCAAACCGAGTGAATTGACGCCGATGTGCGGCGCGAAGATTGCCGGCTATTTTGAACATGCGGGATTGCCGCCTGGGGTGTTTCAAGTCCTGCATGGCACCGGTGAGGCGGTCGGTGTGCCGCTCGTCGCCCATCCGCAGACGCATGTCGTGCTCTTTACCGGCAGCTATGAAGTCGGTGTGCAAATTAAACAGGAAGTGGCCAAGCACGCGGATAAAGTCTGCACGATCGAGACAGGCGGGAAAAATGCTGTCCTGGTCATGGATGATGCGAATGTCGAGATGGCCGTGTCGGCAAGCGTGCTGTCAGCATTTAAAACGGCAGGGCAGCGATGTGTCACCGCAGGCCGTCTCCTGGTGGACAGCCGCATCGCGGACCACTTTACGGATCGATTTGTATCCGCGGCGAAGCGCGTGACCGTCGGCGATCCAATGGACGAACAGGTCTTCTACGGCAGCATGATCAATCAGCATGGGGTTGAAAAAGGCCGCCGATTCAATGAGCAGGCGCGCAAAGAAGGTTTCCAGATCTTGCTGGATCGCAACGGTGAATCGCCTCCAACACCCAATGGCTATTGGCTGAAGCCGTTTGTGTACAAGGGGCCGTGGCGTCACGAGAGCGTGTGCTTGACTGAAGAAGCGTTCAGCCCGCATGTGGCGATCGTGCCGGTTCGCGGCGTGGAGGAAGCCGTTGAAGTCTACAATGATACGAAGTATGGTCTGTCCGGCGCCATCGTCACCGAAGATTACCGGAAGGCCAAGTATGCCGAGGAACACATGCGCTGCGGCATTTTTTATTGGAACTTACCCTGTATCGGGGCAGGCGTGCGGTTGCCGTTCGGCGGTGTCAAACAATCGGGCAATCTCATCCCTTCGGCGGCCGGACTGATTCCGGTGCTCACCCATCCGAAAGCGATCACGTACAACTTGGATACAAAAATCGTGATGGCACAGGGGCTGAAAGCCGAGATTGGATAAGCAGCATGCGCAAGCCCGATCAAATTACCATCGACCGTATGCTGCTGCTCCATCTGCTGCAAACCGCCGAGCCATTCGGGTTGCTCAACGACGTCAAGCTGCAACAGTTAGCGTTTCTCAGCGAGTTGCAGATGTTCGCGAAGGGTGTCAAAGGCTTTCACTTTGAATTCTTTCGATACGCGTATGGCGCGTTCAGCAAAGATCTGGACAACGATCTCATGTCCATGCGGAGAAAAGAGCGTGTCGAAAACTTCAGCGTGTCGAGAGAAGCCGAAGATGTGATCGAATTCTTCCTTGAAGAATCAGAGAAGACAAAGTCGGAGGCCAATGCTCAAGTGCTCGACATTTTGAACGCTGTCGTCACGAATTATGCCCCCCAAGATACCGACAAACTCTCCAAGTCCGTCGAAGCGGTGGAAATTAGTTCACCTGCCGAACCGGAATTCAAACTCGCCATCGAAACCGTGTCCTTTCATACGATCCTCCTTGTGCCGTCGCGGATTGAAACGAAGAGCGAGTTTACGTTGCCAGCAGCCGTGTTGGCGAAGCTGAATGCGGCGTTGGGCTACTAAACTTGTAGAGGTTGAGAT
>DATEPO010000175.1:0-18186 GCA_035273145.1 Nitrospiraceae bacterium | reverse complement strand
GGTTGGATTGAATGGATGCCGACTACTGCTTGGGCTCACCTTTTTTCTTGTGGCCCTTCTTTTTGCCGTGGCCTTTTTTGTCGGCCTTCTTCTCGGCTGGAGCCTCTGAGGCCGGAGGAGCAGACTGCATGCCTGGCGAAGATGGTGCGGGCGCCGGTGCGGGCGCCGTTTCTTGTGCGAATGCGACCATGGTGAAGCCCACCAATAGGGCCCCCGATAATATGAGATTGAATGTCTGTTTCATCGCGCGATGCCTCCTTACCATCATAAAGAACCGGCCCGCGACTCACGGAGAGGCGGGCCGGAAATTCGAGCTGGACAGTGCACGGGCCGCTGCTCAGTGTCCCTTCTTCTCGTCTTTCTTCTTGTCGCCTTTCATGTCGCCCTTGGTCTCGGTCTTGGGCGCGCCTTTTTCATCGGCGAAGGAAACGGTGCTCAATCCGACGAGGAACATCACGGCCATTGCTGCCACCATAAGCTGCTTCATCTGTCCATCCCTCCCGTTTGGATGATAATTGACGCAGGGAGAAGCTCCCCGCAGGCCGCCTACCCTAATCAAATTACCATCCGATGTCAATGAAGAATTGGTAAATGTCGGGTATACGAATGGCGGCCCGACCGGTTGTATCGAGGGGCAGTTGAGCTCGAGACGATGCCGGCTCAGAAGGTAAATATGGTACGCTTTCTGTATCCCTAGATGATTTTGAGATGATTTTGGAGGTCCAGCGTGGCCGAGATCGGCCCCTATTCCAATTACCGGATGACGGCTCGGCTTGAACTGGCGAATATTCCCGGGATGTTTGCCAGAGTCGCCACCGCCCTAGCGGAAGAACGCGCGAATCTGGGTGCAGTGGATATTGTTTCGGCTTCTCCGGACACAATTGTCCGGGACATCACCTTCGATGTCCAGGATGAGGAGCATGGGGAACGAGTGGTCAAACGGTTCAATGACATTCCAGACGTACGGGTCCTGTCCGTCTCGGACCGAATTTTTCTCCTTCATTTAGGCGGAAAAATTCGTGTTGAGAGTAAACTTCCGCTCACGACGCGCAATGTCCTTTCTATGATTTATACACCGGGCGTCGGACGGGTTTCTCAAGCAATCGCGCAAGACAGGTCTAAAGCGTATGCGTTTACGACGAAAAGCAATAGTGTCGCCATCGTCACTGACGGATCGGCGGTTTTAGGACTCGGCAATTTAGGCCCGTACGCCGCGCTGCCGGTCATGGAAGGCAAGGCCATGCTCTTTAAAGAGTTCGCCGGCATCGATGCATGGCCTATTTGCCTTAGCACTCAGGATTCGGACGAGATCGTGCGGATCGTCCAAGGGATCGCGCCGGGGTTCGGAGGAGTGAACCTTGAGGACATCAGCGCTCCGCGGTGCTTCGAGATCGAGCGGCGCCTGAAAGAGAGCCTCGATATCCCCGTGATGCATGACGATCAGCACGGGACAGCAGTCGTGATTTTAGCGGCGTTGCAGAATGCGCTGAAGGTCGTCAAAAAACGCATCGAGGACGCGCGGATCGTCGTCAACGGTCTTGGCGCAGCCGGCTTGACGTGTTGCCAAATTTTGCTGGCAGCCGGCGCATCCCACTTACTTGGATGCAATCGGCAAGGCATCGTCCTGTCCGGGGATGCCGAGCGGCTCCGCCAATCTCGACATCACCTTGCCGTCTGCATTCACAATGACAAACCGACCGGCACACTCTCCGATGCGCTGACAGGCGCCGATGTCTTTATCGGTCTCTCGGTGGCGAATGTGTTGACGCGCGACGATCTTGCCCTGATGGCGCAGGATCGCATCGTCTTTGCGATGGCCAATCCTGACCCGGAGATTTCGCCCATTCATGCTTTGTCCCATTGTCGAATTTTCGCTACGGGGCGATCGGACTATCCGAACCAGATCAACAATGCGTTGGCGTTTCCCGGTATTTTCCGCGGAGCGCTCGATGTCCTGGCGCGCGAAATTAACGAGCCGATGAAGCTGGCGGCCGCTCACGCCCTTGCGAATCTCATCCCCGAGGCGACGCTGAGCGAGGACTATATCATTCCGAGCGTGTTCGATAAGCAGGTCGTGCCACATGTGGCAAAGGCTGTCGCGCGTGCGGCATCGGACACCGGCGTCGCGCGGCGCGGCCCGAAGCTCCAAGGACAGGACGTTGATCGTTAAATGTTCTTCGTCAACTAAGAAGTGGGGAAAGGCTTTGCTGCTCCCACGATTCACGAATAACGATTAACGGGCCCCATCCCCTCCCAGACTCAACTCATACAGCAACACCTTCCAGCCGTCTTCTTCGCTCAAAAATTGACCGACGATCGGCAGCATCCCGGTGCCGGGCACTCTACCTGACTGGCCCAGGCTTCCGTTTTTCAGCACCCACATCATTTCCCCGGGCGTTCGATACTTTTTGAACTTTGGGTTCGTGAAATTTCTGGGTTGAATCGGAAGGACTTTCGCGGCGCCGCCGTCGCCCTTGCCTTCGGGTCCATGGCATTGAAAGCACGTGCCGCGACCAAGAAAAATCGCTTTGCCTTCGGCGAGGATGTCGGGTGTCGGTTCAAAGGGCGGCTTGAGCGCCTTTGCGGCCGTCAATTCAGACGAGGGGACGCGCGAGAGTTTGATATCGAATTCACCGCCGGCCTGGCCATACCCGGACGGATCGGCTGCCATCGCCAAGGTCGACGCCATGAAGGCGATGAACGTGAAAGACAACGGTACAGAAAGTCCTTTCATGATTCCTCCATGATAGTGATGGGCCGTCGGCTGACGCTCATACTTGACGGCTTTCTACAAAGGGCGGGAGTCTATCATAGCGTGTCTGTTCGGACAACGAGCAGACCGCTGCGGCTGTCGTCGCTTAAAATGTTTATGCTACAATGCCCCTCTATTTGAGCGGTGTCGGCTCCGCTCGTATGAGCACCGCGGATCATCCTCATCATGCCGTTTAACGCGCGAACGTTTGGGAAATTTCAAGTCGGAATGAGAAAGCGAATTGTAGAGCTTCGCGCGAGAACCGAAGACTGCTTGGAGGTGGCGATCGATTCCATGATGGAAGATCGCGTGGACAGCTATTTTCGGATCGAGGAAGGCTTAACCGAAATCGATCGCTCCTTGGGGCTCATTGAAGAAGAAATGGCGCAGGTCGTCGATCTGTCGAGCGCTCAACGCCTGGACTCCCGTCTGGAGTTCATGGAGGATCGCTTCGATGAATTCGATAGTGAGGTGCGGCAGCGTCCGCGGCGGCGCCGACGCCGCATCAACATGGCGGATTTCTTCAAAGCTGCCGGGAGCGGATGGGGCGAGGCGCCGGAGACGCGCGACATCAACACCCCGACCGATGCGTACGCCGCGCTGGGCGTGGAATACGGCAGTTCCTTAACCATCGTGACGCGCGCGTTCCGTGACCGCGCGAAGAAGCTGCACCCTGACGCGCGCCGAGGCGACCGAAGCTCGGAACCCGAACTGCGCCGGATCATCGAAGCGTATCAGTTCCTGAAAGAGCATTTGAGCCTGAGCAATACGGAGCCGCCGATCAATCCGGGGTCCGCCACGTACTCACCATCGGAGTAACTACACGGTGACATCGTCGCCCGCCTACATTACCGATCGTCAGAGCTTGCGCGACTTTGTCGAGCGCGTGCGTGAACACGATCGCATCGCGCTCGATACGGAATTTGTCGGAGAAGATAGTTTTGTGCCGCGGCTCGAACTGATCCAAGTCGCGGCGGGGCACCTTTCAGCGGCCATCGACTTTCCCGCTGTGGGATCATTGGATGATTTCGGAGCGCTCTTGGCCGATCCGGCCATTGAAAAAGTCGTGCACGCCGGGCGGCAGGATTTGGAGTTATTCTACGCGCACACCGGGCAGGTGCCGACTCCGATATTCGATACGCAGGTTGCCGCCGCTATGGTGGGATACGGCACGCAGATCGCGTACGCGCAGTTGGTGCAGCGCATCGTCGGTGTCAAGTTAACGAAAGCGCATACGTTTACCAATTGGAGTCAGCGGCCGCTCACGAAGGAGCAGGTTGCCTATGCCTTGGACGACGTGCATTACCTCTTGCCGGTCCATGCACATCTGCAAGAGCGGCTCAACGCGCTTGGCCGGACGGCATGGGTAGAAGAAGAATTTGTCCGATTGGGATCGAAGCTGACCGATGGGTCGCGCGAGCCGCGCCACCGCTATCAGCGGATTCGCGGGTGGGAAAACCTCAAACCGCGCTGTGCTGCCGTGCTTCGAGAGCTGGTGGCATGGCGCGAAGAAGAAGCGAAGCGCCGCGATGTGCCCAGAGGCCGCGTCATTCGCGACGAAGTCTTATTGGAAATGGCGCGACATATTCCGACTAAAATGACGGCGCTGAGGAGTATGCGAGGTCTCCATGCTTCTGAAGTTGACCGCAATGGCGAGGCGTTGATCAAGGTCATCGAACATGGTCTGCAGGTTCCCGCGTCAGAGTGGCCTGAAGCGCCGAAAAGTAAACGCCCCGAGCCGGAAGCCGCTGGTCAAGTCGATTTACTGCAGGCCGTCCTGAAAGCGATTGCCTTGAAAGAAGAGATTGCGCCGGCCTTGCTCGCCGGGACATCGGATCTCCAAGAACTGGTCGACGCAAAACACCATCGTAATAAGTTGGATCTGCCGATCCTCCATGGTTGGCGAAGAAAGCTGGCAGGGGAGATGCTGCTGGAGGTCCTTCAGGGCACGTTACATGTCGGCATAGACCCACAGACCGGCAGCTTGAAGCTGATATCTCATGAACGTGACGCGGCCATTGATGTTTAGAGAAGCGTTTGTATTGTATCCGCTGGTCGCGCTAAGATTACCGTGTCCCCCTTTTCCACAATGGGCCGCTGAATCAGATCCGGGTGGTCGATCATGAGGGTCAGCAGCTCTTCTTCGCTCAGGTCTTTTTTTGCAAGCCCGAGGCTCTTATAGAGGTCTTCCTTGGTTCGTAATACGTCTCGCGCTTGTAAGCCGGCCTTTGTCAGCAACCCCTTCAGCCGTGCTTTAGTAAACCGCTTCTCATAATAGTTGATGGCATCAAAAGGCTGACCGCTGTCTTTGAGGATTTGAACAGCCTGCCGGCACGTCGTGCACGTGGGCTTCTGATAGATGGTGATTTTCGCCATATTTCTCCTTCAATTCCTTGACGTGGATTTTTGCGCAATGATAAAAACTATGGGTATGAGATTGAAGGTTCGAGGGATAGGTGATAAGGCAAGACGACTCTTTACCTTGCCCAATTCCCACGTCGCATTACAATGGAACATCCTATGTTAACGGCCGGAACCAGCTCCACTGGAGCCTTCGCATGTGCCTCCGCCACTCAACGCACGCTTAGGCACTTGCGGACCAAGCGGAGGGGACAACCGGTCTTTGTGCTGGGGCATGTCCCCCAACGCCAAGGCCAGGAAGCGACGTTCCAGCTTTTCAATGAACGGTTGGCCGTCGTGAAATTTGCGGATGAAGTCACCCTCGGTTACGACCCCTCGGAACTGTTGCTTCCCACCGAAATCGACGACAAAGGCGTCGCCTACTTCGAAATTCGTCAATGCGCCGCGTGCGACCAGCAGTTTCCGCTGACCTCTGAAGAAGCTCAGGCTGAGGAAGAACCCACCAAGTGTTTTGAGTGCCGGTCTTAGGACGTTAGTTGTTAATCGTAAAAAAAGTCTAATAGAAATCCGTCTAGCGATTCATGAATAACGCTTCATGATTAACGCTTCATGGCGTCTTCAATCCACCAGCGGGGCGAACTCCAAGGCTTTTTTGAGAAGACACTCTCCTGCGACACCTTGGAGCGGCATGGGCAACATGCCGGCATCCAGCATCTTGACGGTCGTGATGCGATACGCTTCCCCTACTTTGAGTCCTTCCGCTTTCAGCGAATGGCAGATTTCCAGGTTCCTCCAGATCAGATTGTCCAGCACGTCATCGGACGGCACAAGAGTCGCGGGGGATACCGTTCCCTCCACGAGGACTTGTGCGCCGACCTGGCGTTTGTCTTTCGGCACGCTTGTCACAACCGCGAAGATTGTTTCCTGCGCCAAGACAGGATCCGTCACGAATGACAAGAGTATTGCCATCACCATCGCCCATGGTGTTTGGGTTTGCAGCATGTCGCCTCAGGATGCTTTATGTGCAATGCAATTCAATCTGCTCGTATCACTCTCCGCTCGTCGCCGGGCGCAATACACGTTCTGGAAGCCATCCCTTCCCGCCATCCGGAATGGTGACTTCATAATACTGCTCCGTCTGGCTTGGCACCGGCTCGATTGCTTGCATTCCGCTCACGAAGACCACGGTGCCCGGTAATACGTGTCTCGTCTCTCCAACAGGTGAAGAAGATGTTGCGGGGTCTGCCGGTATGGGCAGCAAGGTGATGCGGGAAATATTGTCCGCGGCCGCTACGATGAGTTTCTGGCCAAGTTGGAACCGGGCAGGGGAGGACATCCTACTGTCGGGCGAAGGTCCTCCATGGCTTAACGCGCTGTTCCCCACCATCCTTGGCCTTGGTGAGGACATGGAGCCACTCGATAAGGAGGATGGTGGCTGTGGTTCATATAGCCAGAGAGCCATGACGCCGACGACAAGCGCTGTTCCACCCAGTCCGACCATGAGATGGAAAAATGACGGCATAAGCGATCTCTCCACGATGCACGGCTAGAGTATGCCCAAGCTACAATGCCTTCGCAAGCGGGCAGACCAACCTTGACCAACTGAACGGTGACCACCTACTATCCGAGTATAACGAGGTAAATAGACAGTGAGGAGGATGGACGATGCCTCATGATTTTATGCCCGGCCTTGCCGGTGTGCCGGCTGCGCGTTCTGCAGTGAGCGATGTCGATGGTCAGGCAGGCGTGTTGGAATATCGCGGGATCCGCATTGAAGCATTATGCGAACGTTCGTCGTTTCTCGAAACGGCGTGGTTGTTGTTGTTCGGGCGCCTGCCCACACAGGAGCAGTTGACTCAGTTTACCAAGGATGTGACCTGTCATCGGCGCATCAAATATCGGATTGTGGATCTCATTAAGTGCCTGCCCGAGCACGGCCATCCGATGGACGCGCTGCAAGCGGCGGTGGCGGCTTTGGGTATGTTCTATCCCGGTCGGAACGTCACAGACGTCGAGAATAATTACTGGTCGGCCGTCCGTCTGATCGCGAAATTGCCGACGATCGTCGCGGCGTACGCGCGGTTGCGCAAGGGGGATGATTACATTCCACCGCGAGACGAGCTGAACTTTTCTGAAAACTTTTTGTATATGTTGACTGAAACGGTCCCTCCGAAGATTTGGGTGCAGACGCTCGACATCTGTTTGATCTTGCATGCCGAGCATACGATGAACGCGTCGACTTTCACCGGTCTCGTGACGGCCTCGACGTTAGCCGATCCATACACGGTGGTCGCCTCGTCTATTGGCGCGCTGAAGGGCCCGTTGCATGGCGGCGCGAATGAAGAAGTGGTGGAAATGCTCAGAGAGATCGGCACGCCGGGCCGCGTGCGAGACTACGTTGAGCAGAAGGTCCAGGCCAAGAAAAAGCTCATGGGGTTCGGCCATCGTGTCTATAAAGTGAAAGATCCTCGGGCCACGATTTTACAAGAGGTCTGTGGTCGGCTGTTTAAGGAAACCGGCACCTCGCCGCTTTACGATGTGGCGGTAGAGGTCGAGCGGGTCGCGGCCGAGCACTTCGAGGCGAAGAAAGTATACCCCAACGTCGATTTTTATTCGGGAATCGTCTACGACAAAATGGGCATTGAGGTGGAGTTCTTCACCCCGATCTTTGCCATGGCGCGTGTGGCTGGATGGCTCGCGCACTGGTTCGAGCAGCTTAAGGAAAATAAACTTTATCGGCCGGAGCAAATCTATGAGGGCGAACACAATCGCCCCTACGTGCCGATCGGCGAGCGCTAGGGCCTCGGCATCGCCACGGTTCTATGAAGTCATGCCCTTACTCAAATAGGCGGATAAAATTCCAAATGATCAGCGCCTCGACTAGAATCATTCCACCAAGTAACGCTAATGCAACAAGCTCTACCATAGCCACCTCGATAGCCCGGCGCGCCGCAAATCCACCGGCTCAATTCACCATTTCTTAAACAGTGTTCGACGCCGGTTACCTTAATTGCCAGAATTGCCGGCTCTGCGTTCGCCTACCAGGAATGAGGTCTCAGACCTCTTCCTGAATCGATAATTTCAGCGCTTAAAAAGTCAAGGGTGGAAGGGCTACGGCTCTTGACATTTCTGGGGACGGATTAGTGAAGCGCCCAGTCAACCGTACCGGATGGAATGAAAAGAGGGGAAGGATTGCCGCTATGGCAGAGTCAGGAATGGATTTGGCAGACCGAAGATTTCCTGTACAGCGGCATTGAAAGCTGAAACTCGACCGAACGATTCAAGATATAGGCTACTATTTGCCTTGAGCGGCAGAAGCCAAGCGACTGGCGGCCTACGACCTGTCGGAGTTCGATGCGCGACGAGCCATTACGCTGCTCCAGCGCGGCGTGCAGAAGGGGCATTTCCAGGCATCCGACTCAATTTCGTACTGGAACGAATCGCCGGATACACCCCCAATCCGAGGGCCTAACGCAGGAAGGCGCATGGTCAATGGCCTAAGCCAATGGCGGTGTCTATCAGCGAGACCATTCTAGTCCATTGCCTGCAGGGTCACAGTGACCTGCTCGTGCCGACTATCGCGAAGAAACTCTACGGATACTCTGTCGCCGACCGCGTAGTGATCGAGAATAGTCAGCAGGTCATCAAGCGAGGCGACCGGCTTGCCGTTCACGCCTGTGATCACGTCTCCGATTGCGATCGCCCCGGCGCGGCTCTCCCGCACGCCGCGCAGGCCCGCGGTTTCCGCCGGGCCCCCTCCAACGACTCTTCCGATGACCAGTCCTTTGACGCCTATGCGCGCCGCGATTTCATCCGGCATGAAGGCGATGCCGAGCCCCGGGCGGATGACCTTGCCGTCCTTAATGAGCGCGGGAACAATGCGGTTGACCGTATCGACCGGGACAGCGAATCCGATACCCGCATACGCGCCGCTCGGGCTGATGATTTGCGTATTGATGCCGATGAGACGGCCGGAACTTTCAAGCAACGGCCCTCCTGAATTGCCCGGATTGATAGCGGCATCGGTTTGGATGACGCCATCAATGGTGCGGTTTGTCATCGATTTAATAGTCCGCCCGACGGCGCTGACAACACCCGTGGTCAGCGTATGATCCAACCCGAAGGGATTGCCGATCGCCAGCACTTTTTGCCCGACACGAAGATCCCGCGAGTTGCCCACCGGAATCGGCGTTAAGGCCTCGGCTGGGAGGCGGATTTGCAGCACCGCCAAATCATGATCCGGATCGAGTCCCACGATTCGTGCGCGATGCTCTGTTCGATCGGCTAAGGTGACGGTAATGGCATCCGCGCCGTAGATGACGTGAAAGTTTGTGACGATGTGGCCCTGTTGATTCCAAATGAATCCGGATCCGGACCCCTGCGGGACCTCGAAGAGATTCAATGACCAGGGTCCGCGGCGGATGGCGCTGTTGGCAATGAACACCACCGATCGGGACGCGTGCTCGAACACCGAGATGGTGGCCCGTTCATCCGCGCTGAGATCGAATGCAGGGGCGGCGACCTGGCGTGGGAGGACTTCCGGTCCTGAATAATATGGTCCGAGAGGGCGCCCCCATTCATCACGAACGGCGGCGTAGACCAGCACTCCCGCAAGCAGAAACAGGCCAAGAAAGAAAATGTGTCGTCGCGTCATCATTCCCGACCCCGTCTGTGAAAGGAGCGCAGTGAGAAGAAGCTGGAAATGTCGTCCTCTAGATAGCTACCCGCTATGGTCGAGATAGCCGTCTTTCGATCGGTGGTTCTCTTAGAAGCGTGGCGTCGAGGTTCATCCCATCTATTTCGGATTGACGGAGAGGAACACAGTCGCATTGCCCCGTGTGATAAGGAGCAGGACCCGCGACTTCGCGTCGAGTTCGTTCACGAGCCGCTCGAAGTCTTGTAGATTGCGAACCGGCTTTCTGTTAATCTCTCGAATAATATCCCCGGCCTTGAGACCGGCTTGGTCGGCCGCCGAATCCGGTTCAACCTCGCTCACGGCCACCCCCGCTTCTTTTCGACCTTGTCGCCCCTGTCGATCGCCGAGGGGTTCAACCGTGACACCCGCCAATGCATGTTCGCCGTGCCCGCTGCCTGGTTCGCTCCGCGAGGTTTTCGCCAGATCTTTGGGTAACTCGCCGACGGTCAGCTTCACATCCTTAGTATGCTTCTCCCTGAGGATTGTCACGGTTACGATCGTGTCAGGCGCGGTATCGGCGACCATCGATCGAAGATGGGCCGGATCTTTGATCGGCGTTCCGTTGTAGGCGGTGATGATATCTCCACGCTGGAGTTTGGCTTTTGCAGCGGGGCTCTCCTCCATGATGTCAGCGACGAGGGCTCCCTGAGTATCGGTCGCTCCGAATTCTTTCGCCAAATCTGGATTGATCTCTTGAATCGACACGCCGAGCCAGCCACGGACAACCTTGCCGTACTTGATGAGGCTGCTCATGACGCTCTTGGCCATGTTGCTTGGAATGGCGAAGCCGATGCCCATGTTGCCGCCGGTCCGGCTGAAGATGGCGGAATTGATGCCGATGAGCTCTCCCCTGAGGTTGACCAAGGCACCGCCGGAATTTCCCGGATTGATCGCTGCGTCCGTCTGGATAAAGTCCTCATAATCGACGATGCCCATATTGGCGCGTCCTACCGCGCTGATGATTCCCATCGTGACGGTTTGATTCAGACCGAACGGATTGCCGACTGCCAAGACCAGTTCACCGACCTGCAATTGGGCAGAGTCGCCCCATGACAACACCGGCAGATTGTTGGCGTCTATTTTAATGACGGCGACGTCGGTTTTCGGATCAGATCCAATGACCTTGGCTTTGAAGGTGCGTTTATCCGGCAGCAGCACCTTGATATCGTCCGCCTTTTCCACGACGTGATTGTTCGTCAGGATATGGCCATCGGGACTGACAATCACTCCTGATCCCAATCCCTGCTCGCGGCGCTCCTTCGGGACGGGGAATCGGCGCTCCTCCTCCCCGAAGAACCGCCGAAAGAAGGGATCATTGAAAAAAGGATTCTGAAATCCTTCACTCTGAGCGGTCTTCTGCGATGAGGAGATGTTGACGACAGACGCCTTGGCCAATTTTGCGACTGAAATGAACGTCTCATTGCCGGGAAAACTGACTATCTGCGAGGGGCCGGCCTGAGCGGCGGCATGGGCCGTGGGTTCAGGAGAAAGGCGTTCAAGAGGATTCTGTTCACGGGAACATTGCACCGTCCCAAGCACGAATACAAGCAATCCGATGACCCATCCATTTTTCCGCCGATACAATCCATACATTGGGTACATTGTTCTTCCTGAAAGAATACGAGGTCGCTCTAGGCTCATGAAGGTGATCCTTTGCCGGTGTGAATCATAATGTGTATTTAAATAATCTTACCATCCACGGAGTCAAGAGGGAGCTGCGGCACAGAAGTCGGGGTATGAGCATTGGAACGTCGCGCTGTTGAAAGTCGAGACAAGGCTTGTACGTGCGTAGATGATCCATTAAGATGGAACCCCTTTGGAGACGGTGATCACCTTCGGAATCGGAGTATCCGAACTATGACAAAGAAAGATTCACGTGAAACGCCCCTGAAGGCTCAGGATACCTCATCCGGCGCGACCCGGATGGAACGGGATACGATGGGAGAATTAGCGGTCCCGGCATCGGCGTACTACGGCGTGCAAACGGCACGAGCCGTCGAAAACTTTCCGATCAGCGACCTGCGTTTTCCGCGCTCCTTTATCAGAGCCATGGGTGTAATTAAGCATGCAGCGGCCAAGGTAAATGCCGCACTCGGTCTTCTGGATCAAAAAATCGCCGAAGCGATTCTGACCTCCAGCCGAGAGGTGATTGACGGACAGTGGGACCGCGAATTTCCGGTGGATATTTTTCAGACGGGCTCCGGGACCTCGACCAATATGAATGCGAATGAGGTGATTGCCAATCGCGCGGCGGAGCTTCTTGGTGGAGCGCGGGGCAGTAAATTGGTGCATCCCAATGACCATGTAAACTTAGGGCAATCCAGCAATGATGTAATCCCCACGGCGATTCATGTCGCGGCCGTAGACGTAATCGAACGTCGGCTCGTTCCGGCGTTGACACGCCTTCAGAAGGCATTGGCCGGCAAGGCGCAAGAGTTCGATACGATCGTAAAAATCGGCCGAACGCATCTGCAAGATGCCACCCCGGTACGATTGGGGCAGGAATTTGGCGGCTATGCGCGGCAGATCGAATTAGGATTAGAACGAGCAAGGCATGCGCAACGTGGCTTGAGCGAAGTGGCGCTGGGTGGAACGGCGGTCGGCACGGGACTGAATGCTCATCCGGAATTCTCCGGACGTGTACTGGCCTTGGTCTCGCAGGAAATCGGATGTCTGTTTCGCGAGGCGGCCAATCATTTTGAAGCGCAATCGACCCAGGATTCTCTCGTCGAAGCCAGCGGGGCGCTCCGGACCCTTGCTGTCAGTCTGATGAAGATCGCCAATGATGTGCGGTGGCTTGGGTCGGGTCCGCGATGCGGACTTGGTGAGATTGTGCTGCCGGAGACGCAGCCCGGATCGTCAATTATGCCCGGCAAAGTCAATCCTGTCATTGCCGAATCCGTTGCTATGGTCGCGGCGCAGGTAATCGGCAACGACGTCACGATTACCATCGGTGGGCAGGCGGGGAATTTCGAGCTGCTGGTGATGCTGCCGGTTATGGCGTACAACCTGCTCCAGTCCATCGAATTGTTAGCGAGCGCGTCGGATAACTTTGCGGCTCGCTGCATTGAAGGCCTCAAGGCCGACGAAGAACGCTGCCGTACTTTCATCGAACAAAGTTTGGCCATGTGCACCGGTTTGGCTCCAGAGATCGGGTACGATGCGGCCGCAAAACTGGCAAAAGAAGCGTATCGGACAGGAAAGACTGTGCGTGAACTTGCGCGCGCGCAAAAAGTCTTGCCCGAAGATCGGCTTACTGCACTTCTGGATCCGTGGCGTATGACCGAGCCGGGAGGACCGGTGGGTTCGGCAGGCGGTTGAGGGCTCGCCCAGTCATTGACTCTTCTTCCGTTCGACCGTCATCCTCATGACGGTCTATTCATTCACGGCTTACGGAGTCTTCGGCATTTTGACATTCCAAATGCGGCTATGCTAGTTTCGCGAAATTCTTCGGTAATGTTCTTCATCGGTGGAGATGCTCAATGGGCGAAGTAGGCAGTAGTGGTCAGGGCGCACATCTCGTGATTGTCGTGGGGGCCGGTCCGGCCGGAATGTCCGTCGCCAATATTCTGTCCAAAGCAGGGCATGAGGTCGTCATTTTAAATCGGGACATTAAATTTGGCGGGCTGGCGGAATATGGAATTTTCCCCAGCAAGTTGAAATTGCGTGGCGGGTTGCGAAAGACCTATTGGGAAGTGGTGGAACGGCCGAACGTGCATTATTTCGGCAACGTCTCCATCGGTCAATCGAAAGCCATGACGGTGGAGGACCTTCGAGCGTTAGGCGCCAGTGCGCTGGTGTTTGCGACCGGCGCTCAAGGGACGAAGACGATCGGCGTGGAAGGCGATTCGGCGGCGGGCGTATTTCACGCGAAAGATGTCGTCTACCATTTCAACCGATTGCCGGGGTTTGGAGAACGCCCGTTCGACATGGGGCGGCGGGTTGCCGTCATTGGAGTCGGCGATGTGATGGTCGATATCGCCCATTGGTTGACTCGGTATAAGAAGGTCGAACAGGTCACGGCCATTGCGCGTCGTGGTCCCCTCGAACGGAAGTATAATCCCAAAGAGATTCGCGCCGTTTGCGGCAACATCGACCAGGAGATGTTGCGGGCGGAATTCGCACGGGTGCGTCCCCGTCTGGAAGCGGTCGGGCAAGAGCCGGACAACATCTTTAAGGATATGACCGAGGAATTCACCAAGTGCGAGCAGACGGGCAGTTCCACCAAAATGGGATTCCGCTTTCTCGCGTCGCCGCGGCGTGTGCTGACCGATGCGAATAATCGCGTGCGGGCGTTGGAGCTCGAAGAAACGAAGCTCGAACCAAAGGGACAAGACACGGCTGCCGTGGGACTCAAACAATATTACGAGTTCCCCTGCGATAGCGTCGTGTTTGCAGTCGGCGATCGAGTGGACGATACGTTGGGGCTTCCCTACAAGAACGGCATGTTCGTGACCAATCCCACCTCGACCGGAAACGATCCTGACGATGCCCTGTTTCAAGCGTACGATGAGGCCACCGGTAAGATTGTCGAAGGCATTTTTCTGACGGGATGGGCACGCAAGGCCAGCGAAGGTCTGGTGGGAATCGCCAAGCGTGATGGTGAATGGTGTGCCGAGGTGCTCACCCGTTATCTTGAAACACAGGCGCTGCGAGACCGAGACGCCATGCAAGGAGTCGTGCGTCGGCTACGCGATCTTCTGCAAGAGCGGAAGATTCAAGCCGTCGGAGTGGACGGTCTTCGCCTGCTTGAGAGAGCTGAAAAAGCCTGTACCAATACACAGGACTGCATCGGAGAATTTAAGTTCGCCACCAATCAAGATATGCTCAAGCACATTCTTCAACACAACATGAGTGCGGTGTCACGATAACGATCCGTCCCCCCATTTCAATTTCTTTCGCAGCACATCATAATAGGTATGATCCGGAAAACGGATGAGTCGCGTTCGATGGCCAGATGCGCTCATCGTGACCGAATCGCCTTGGACCATGGCAACACCCACCTGTCCATCGAACGTCGTCATGGCGCCTTCGTCCTTGCCGGCGAGCACCACTTCCAGTCCCACATTGCTCGGGATCACCAGCGGGCGATGGGTCAGTGTATGCGGGCAGATCGGCGTTAACATCAGCGCATGCACCGAGGGATTGATGATCGGTCCTCCAGCGGAGAGCGAGTAGGCTGTCGAGCCGGTTGGGGTGGAGATGATGAGTCCGTCGCCTCGCAGTCGGGTCACGAACTGTCCCTCAATCGAAATTTGAATTTCAATCATGCGCGCCAGCGTGCCCTTACTGATGACGACATCATTCAGGACGGTAGCTTGTGCGACGTGTTCGCCGTGCCGATCGATCCGTGCACGCAACATCAGTCGTTCTTCGAGATGATACGAGCCCGCGAACACATTCTGTAATGTGGAGTAGAGTTGATCTGCCCCCACCTCGGTGAGGAATCCCAGTCCGCCCATATTGACGCCAAGAATCGGAATGCCGCGTTCTTCAACGAGACGGGCGGCATTCAGCATGGTGCCGTCTCCGCCCAAGACGATGAGCATGTCGGCGAGGGCGGCCATCTGGGGCTTTTGGTGCATCGTCGACTCACCGATCAAGGCGGCTGTTTTGCCGTCGAGCACGACGTCTTTCTCATGCTCTCGCAACCATGACACCAAATCCTTTAGAATAGGTTTGACGTCGGGAAATTTCGGCTTCGTAAGAATGCCGATGGTTTTCATGTGGATCTTCACGACAAGAGGTCAGGAGCGTGGAAAGGGCGATTGTATCGAGGCGTCAGAATGGTGTCAACGAACGGATTGCTTCAGTTCGTATTCGCGCGGGCGTTGCGCCTGCACGGCCCTTGACATGCCCGATTTCGGCCGATAGAATTACAGCAGCTTTTCCGATAGTTTGCCTACGTTTTCGTCTCACCGCACAGCCACAGAGGAGGTAGGATGTTCGAACGATTCACGGATAAGGGTCGCAAGATCATCATCCTAGCCAGGGAGGAAGCAGAGCGCCACCAGAATGACTATCTGGGCACGGAACATTTGGTCTTGGCCATTCTCCGTGAGACGGACGGCATCGCCCTTATGATCATCAAGAAAATGGGTCTCTCCACTGAGCAAATCAGGCTGGAGATCGAACGAAACCTGCCCGGTGGCGGCACCACCATGACGTTCGGGGAAATTCCGTTTAGCCCACGTGTCAAGAAAGTCATCGAATATGGCGTGGAGGAAGCACGGTTGCTCGGTCACAACCATATCGGCGGCGAGCATCTTCTGCTGGGCCTTCTGAGAGAAGAAGAAGGCATCGGCGGGAAAATCCTTCGAAGTTTGGGCGCCAATTTGCTAACGGCTCGGCAGCTCACGGTGACGTTCCTCCGCAAGTCGGCACCGCGGGAGCGCGATCGAAAAAGCAATACGCCGGCCCTCGATGAATTCGGCCGCGATCTGACGCAACTCGCGCAAGAGGGGCAGTTGGATCCGGTGATCGGCCGTGCAGATGAAATTGAGCGGGTGCTGCAGATCCTCAGCCGCCGCACGAAAAACAATCCTGTGTTGATCGGCGAGTCCGGTGTCGGAAAGACCGCCATTGTTGAAGGTCTCGCTCAGCGCATTGTGCAATCTGAAGTGCCCGACAATCTGCTGTCACGGCGTGTGATTGCATTAGACCTCGGTTCGCTTGTGGCGGGTACGAAATACCGTGGCCAATTTGAAGAGCGGCTGAAAGTCGTGATGAAAGAAATCGCGCAGGCCGGCAACATCATTATCTTCATCGATGAACTTCACACGTTGGTCGGCGCCGGCGCGGCGGAAGGATCGATCGATGCGTCCAATATGTTGAAGCCCGCCTTGTCGCGCGGTGAGATTCAATGCATCGGCGCGACGACGTTGGACGAGTACCGCAAGCACATCGAAAAGGATGGGGCGCTGAAGCGACGATTCCAGCCGATTTATGTGCAGCCGCCGAGCATTGACGAGACGATTCGCATTATTCAGGGACTGCGCGATCGGTATGAAGAACATCATGGAGTCGAGATTACCGAGGAAGCGATTGTGGAAGCGGCAAAACTCTCCGATCGCTATATCACCGATCGGTTCCTGCCTGACAAAGCGATCGATCTCATTGACGAAACAGGCTCGAGGGCCAAATTGCAGACCTATGCTCTCCCCGGTGAATTGAAAGCGTTGGAGCAAGAACTGAAGAAAGTCTCCCGCGAAAAAGAAGTGGCTATCTCGCTCCAGAATTTTGAAGAGGCCGTGAAGTTCCGGGAGGAAGAAGAACGGCTTCGGAAACTTCTTGAAGAATCGAAGCGGGAGTGGAAGAAGAATCAGGAAAAGAATCGGCCCGTCATTTCTAAAGAGGATGTTGCGTACGTCGTCTCGAAGATGACCGGGATTCCGCTCTTCAAATTGGAAGAGGAAGAATCCAACAAACTGCTCAATATGGAGGAATTCCTGCACAAGAGGATCGTCGGGCAGCAGGAAGCCATTTCCGCCGTCTGCCGCGCGATCCGCCGCTCACGTGCCGGCATCAAGGATGCCAAGAAGCCGATCGGCTCGTTCATTTTCTTGGGGCCCACCGGGGTTGGGAAAACGGAACTCGCACGGGCTCTGGCGGAATTTCTCTTTAATACGGAAGATGCCCTGGTTCGAATCGACATGTCCGAATATCAGGAGAAGTTTACGAGCTCTCGGCTCTTCGGGGCTCCTCCCGGCTATGTGGGCTACGAAGAAGGCGGGCAGCTCACCGAGCGGGTTCGCCGGCGTCCCTATTCCGTCGTCCTGTTCGATGAAATCGAGAAAGCGCATCCGGACATCTTCAACGTGATGCTCCAGGTTCTCGACGACGGCGTCTTGACGGATAGCCTTGGCCGCAAAGTGGACTTCAAGAACACAGTCATCATCATGACCTCCAACTTGGGAACGAAGTTGATCCAGAAAGGTGTGTCACTCGGGTTCCATCGAGTCGAGCAGAGCGACCATGATCGGCGGATCAAGGATGACGTGTTGGGCGAATTGCGTCGATCCTTCAGTCCCGAATTCCTCAACCGGATCGACGAAGTGGTCGTCTTCCATCCTCTGGAGAAGGAACACTTGATCAGCATCACCGACATTCTGATCAAAGAACTCAACGCGCGCCTGCTCGAGCGCGGGGTGCAGTTGGAAGTCGGTGATGATGTGAAACAGTGGCTGATTCAGGAAGGCTATCAACCACTATACGGGGCAAGGCCTATGCGCCGAACGATCCAAAAGAACATCGGCGATCCGCTTTCGGAAGAGCTGCTCAGAGGCCGGTTCAAAGATGTCCGGCGAATTAAGGTGGTGTTGCGGGACAACGCGCCTAACTTTATTGAAGCGGAGGCGATGGCCGGCGTGTAACCCGT
>DATEPO010000174.1:0-8383 GCA_035273145.1 Nitrospiraceae bacterium | reverse complement strand
TCTACACCGAAAGCTTTTTTTGCGAGGGCGGTCAAGGGGTAGGTAATCAACGGAAACAACGGATGGACACTGGTTCTGCCATGACCTGCCCAGCGCGTTGTCATGTCCTGCAAGTTTCGAGGTAAGTCCCCTTGAAACCAGACATCGAGGGCCGGCCATTGATAGGCGACAACATCCAACGAACCCGACCCGACAAAAAACAAAAGTCCGCTGGTGAGGGCGATGAAGAGAGCCCCTAGACAATCTACAACATCGAGTTTTCTTGGCTGCCCCACTGTGTCACCAATTTGAAGACGTCGGCCAGCATGTTACTGAGCGCTCGCATTGACATGGAGTTGCATCACGATCTGCTTTGCGACCCGATCCTGGTCGAGGCCTCTGGCTCGACGTGTCTTATGCATCGTGATAGTCAAGGAAGGAGCATATGCATGAAGGCTGTGGGGTAGCCGTGAGCAGGAAGCGGGTTGGGCGGTACTGTAGAACCACGTGTCTGACGAGAATATTTTGCCGGTCTTCTTTAAGATTGGACACCTTCTCGTGCCGAGACGGTTCCCATGGATATGGATAATGGTATTGAGACGTCTTGACTTGAGCCCGTTCTTCTCGCCGGATCGACCGTTTGAGTGTAATGAAAAGGGATACTACAAACAAATATGGATGCACCGAATTATGCGATGTGCATGCGCCATGGCGAGCAAAGGCATAGTCCTGCGACGACGACCCCGCTGAATAATTTACCGAATCGACGGGTTGTTACAACCTTCGACCATGCCCGCATGCCAGGTGTCGCCATTCAGACGGCCGAAAAGCATGGAGATTCGCGAAGAGGATGAAATCGCAATCAATTGCTTCTCCAAAAAATAATCGATTCATCTGGTGGTCCCGTTTGCAAATTCTCACTCGTATACTTCAGACCGCTATGGATGGATCTACTGTCGTGGATTGTAATGGCCCTGCTTAAGACAGACAAGCGGCGGCATACTTACACCATGCTACTGTACCAATCCACAATCACTGGCGGCTGGGGACCTAACTAAGAAGGTGCAAGGTTACCCCAAAACGTGATTGACCCAGGACCACTGTAAATCTCTTGGTAGCGGCCGTTTTGTGGTAAGGACTGAATGAGAAGCTGCAATGGGCAGATTCATCATGGCCAATATGGTGTGGGATTGTCATCAAGACCCATAGCGCTTCACCAGTGAGGTGCTGGAATGCCGTAGGGCTGTCGAGATGTCTCTATCGGTCGCCCTTTCCATGGCTAGTGTGGGCGAAATTGTTGGTGCCCCCGACACGAATTGAACGTGCGACAAACGGTTTAGGAAACCGCTGCTCTATCCGACTGAGCTACGGGGGCTTTTCGGTTGGTAATCGTGCAATTGAGTAGGGTTGCGGGCCTGTTCCATGGCATCACGCATCGCCTTTTCATACGGCGTGCAGTAAATTTCGACCGGCTGCAAGCTGCTCCCTCCTCCCAAAATCTGAAGTACTTTGGCGAAGACATAGGGACCGACGCGGGTGCCAGGTCCGGTGGAGCGTGTGAAAGCTGCCACTTTGCAGGCCAGCCTTCTTGACGGCCGCATTATACCAATATGCACGTTCAGATGAATAGTTCGATCGATCAATCCTCGGCCGTCGCCGGTTTCATTCCTCACTTATTTGATTAACCAAATGGTGTCGAAATGCGATTGACCATGCTGAATCGCACCAACGTCACAATCTGTTACACGTTCTTACACAAGCGAAAAGACCTCATCCCAGCACCCTGGTACAGTCGGCACAAGGTGGTGGTCTGCGAGTGAGAGGTTTAACTGACAGATGTCAGAATCCGAATGTTGCTGTCGATCTCGCCGTCAGTATTCTGCCTCTGCACTATACCGCCAATGATAGAATCGATATTCTCAGCTTGGAGGACGGTATCGTTCGACTCCAGTACGATGTTATGAGTTTGTCGTTCCACTATGCATGCGTCTTATGCAGCATCATTCAAACGGGACTTGGCTGCCTCGCTTGTGTCGTCACATTGATCCGCCGTTCTAAGATAAACGGTGTGTCAGATTGACGGCGGGTCGGCTCTAGAAGAGGATAAGTCCTCTCATGAAATGCATCGCGCCATGGGTCCTAAAAACCGATATCGAGAGACTTAAGATTCATAATTTTATGAATACGAACGGCCCCTTGGACGAGGACATTTAGTTCAATGTTTCGCGAATTGCCGCGCGTGCGTGTCAGCGCGCCTCCTCCACACATTCAGAAGACTTGCTGAGGTTTAGAATGGACATTCGGATGTTCAAGGTCTTGATCATCACTATCATTGCACTGGCAGTCGTTGTCGGAGCCTGGAAGCCCATACAGGCCGAAACTCTGACCGTCGGGGCACCGCCCAGCTTAAAAGCGGCGTTCAGCGACATCCTGCCACTGTTCGAGCAAGAGTATGGTGTGAAGGTTCACATCGACTACACGCCATCGAAAACGCTGCTTCGACAAATCGAAAAGGGAGCACCGATCGATGTATTTCTGTCGGCGGGA
Source organism: Nitrospiraceae bacterium (assembly GCA_035273145.1). Classification (GTDB taxonomy): domain Bacteria; phylum Nitrospirota; class Nitrospiria; order Nitrospirales; family Nitrospiraceae; genus JAICXS01. The sequence continues at coordinate 5,857 of DATEPO010000174.1, read as the reverse complement.
ATCGAAGAAGTCGAGTACCTGCACAAGAAGCGACTGACGCTCAACGGGGCGCCTCGGATCTTCGTGCAGACGTCCCTCGTCCTCATGATGTCGGCGAACTCCGCGGTCACGATGTCCCTTCAGGATGCGCTGCATAATCGAACTATCCGCATTGCCCTCGGAAATCCTGCGACGTCCTACTTGGGGGACGTCACGGCCCGGGCGCTCACAAAACTTTATCCGATGTATAAAAGCCGTTCCCACATTCTCTATGCGTCACATACCGAGGACATCGTGAATCTAATTCGCACGGGCAAGGCTGATGTGGGGCTGGTCTATCGTGCAAATGTGATCAACAGTAGGGATGTGCGCATCAGCGATGACACCCCAATTGGAAGAGATATGCCGATTGAGTTCGCGCAAGCAGTCGTGTGGACCTGTCGTGCTTCATTACGCTCTGTCGCAGATCAGTTTTCCGATTTCCTGATGACGCCTCGCGTACAAACACTCTTGGCGAAATACGGATTTGACTCTTTAAATAGATGAGCAACCTGCACAGCTTCGATGTGGATTGCCATCAGCGCTTCTCTATAGTCTCATCGTCGTGTTGGTTCTGTACCGCTCATTGTTCTTTCGTTGTCAAAGTCCTTAGGCAAGCCCCATCGGATTCCCCTTTGAAGATTATCAGCGGCTCCTCAAGAAATTGAAATGGGCAGCAGGATGACGGCCGGGATAAGGTAGTGACAGCTTTTTTCCTTCTAGCGATTCGATCTCACTCAACTGCCTTCGACTAGCACGACCCGATTCGTCGGTGATTTCGGGATCCTCGCCATCCCGAGCAGTTTTAGAAATCCGGCGCATCTGAAGGAAATTATGGTTGAGTGCCGTGCATCATTTCCTGCTCACGATTGAATTGCAGCCGTCCGTCAAGCATCGTGCAGGCGTCGTCGTCCGGCCTCCGCCTCCTGCTGTGGGACCCGTTCACGGGTTGCCTTCGTCGAATCTTCAGGAAGCGTCGTTTCGAGGAGCATCCCGTCCCGAATGATATCCGAGGGATTGGTCACATCTGCTCGGCAGGCTGAAGGCCGGTGAGGATTTCCACCTGAGGACCATAGTCTCGGCCCAGTTCAACTTTTCCGATTCGTATGTGATCCTCTTTATCGAGAACAGCAACTTGAGGACCGTCGCCCCGAATAACAAGACCGGTTGCGGGGATCATTAACGCCAGAAGGTCGGCTTGAAGCGACGGATACCACGCTATGGTTTGGCTTCAAAGACGATATTGTCATCCGAATTCAGCTTCAAGGCGATGGAAGCCGGGTCGACAGTCGGTCAGTCTCCCGAGTTGGCAAAAGCGATGTGGGAACCAATGCCCATCGTATTCGAGCGTATGTACGAAGGCTCATGAAAGCCGCCCTGCATCGTGAAACTTCAATCGCGATCGCCTTAGTTTTGATACACAGCCTTTCTTCGGCTCAAGTTGTCAAGCAGCTTGCTTGGCATGTCCGGGCTTGGAAACCTCGCGGATGGTATCATGGATTTCCTGTGCTCCCTGGATATACAAGGCCAAGTCGCCCTGTGAAATGATGCCCATGCAGCAACCATGTTCATCTATCACGACTATGCGACGGACCTGATGCTGCTTCATGAGGTGCACAGAGTATTCGACATCGTCCTGTGGACCACAAGTCAAGAGATGCGTAGTCATACAATCGGACACAGGAACCCCTGCCGGGCTGTGCCCTTTGGCGATTACTCCTAAACAAAGATCTCTGTCGGTCACAATTCCAACCAGCTTCTTGCTCGCACCGTCGATAACCGGTAACGCGCCAACATTTTCTTGCCCCATAATTCTCGCAGCTGCCACCGATGTCATACTCGGTGTGCACACTTTTGGATTAGGGGTCATCAGGTCCTTCGCGTTCATGGTGTTCTCCTTTCGGGCTGATTCATCCTAAAAAGTGGCGGCGCTGTGGTTTCGTGGGAATGAAAAGGCTTTGTCACAGTGTTCCCGGGGTCTAATATGGCTTTTGTCGTGACGGGCAGCAATCGGCCGACTGCTTACGTTCTTGCCGCTCTCCTTAAGACCCTAGGCTGGTAGAGATAACGTGTAGAACCTGCGTAACCACTAAGGCCCGAGGGATCAACAGTCACGACGGTTTACCGGAGCAAATACCAGAAAAGAATGGCCGCCAGCCTGCCCAGTATCTGAGGGTCTCGTACTGAACGATGTTCCGTCTGCAATCTTAAAGAAAGGTCTAGGAGGACTCGTCATGGCGTTTTGCTTGTCTTCAGCGGAGAAAACGACGTTCGATGATTTAAAAGCCCTCTACTGCAAGACCAGGAACGAATAGCAAGCGGAGTGTCAGGCGTGCTGTCAACTAGCCCACGAGTTAAGGGATGCCTTCGGTGGCCTTCGCGCATCTCAAATTGCATCTAGCCTCATTTACGAGTATATCCAGCGGAGCATAGAATATAGAACAGGGAGAGTCGGGTAACGGCAAGATAAGTAATACAAAAATTGCAGCCGCGACACGAATTGAGCGCGAGGCAAACGGCTGCTGCTGTATCCGAGTAAGCTACAGGTGATGGGACGATAGCGATGGAAGGCAGGAAGTCCAGAGGCAAACCGGGCTGATCCGCCGTCAGCGCTGACCGCGGATCAGCTCACGGGATAAAAGATGCTTATGAATTGAGCGAATGAAAGAATCTATTTCGGTACCCGGATGTGTCGGCATGTCAAGAAAAAGCCTCAAAATCCTTTCCGTATCTCTTCATCGCGCCGGCAACTTTCTTCGGCGATCATACGCTGCCCTGCACTGGCATCTTTCGGAATGCGTGCTAGGCACCCTTGTAGCGTATCGCCCTGAGTGCCGGAGGCCACCGGCCGAGCATCGGTTTTACCGAAGTCGCGTTCGCACGTCAGTTCGGCGATCGCGCGCTGACCCGGTGACGCTCCTTTTGATATCGTATTGAGACAGGCTTGAAGCGGATCGCCGCTCGTGACGGTGCGGGTCTCGATGACACTCGGTGCTGTACGCATTGGGGCCGACGGGACCGGTTCCTTGGTCACCGTGGAAGGCGTTTCTCTAATTTTTCCTGACGGCATCTCCTTCGCCGAGGGCAGTTCCTTCATTGAAGGGCCGCTCGCCGGTCTCGTTTCTTCCGTGCTTGCACAGCCACTCACCACCAATGCAGTGGCAAAAATCGACATCATGACGGTCAGACGAATATCCATGCCTACCTCCTTATAGCGGAAACACTATAGAGAACCACACGACATACCGCAATCGGTACTTACCTTACGTACCCGCCGGTATCTTTTCAAGTTCATGTTTCAATGGAATTTGGCTCAGCAAATCCGACCGGGCCTGGAACACGCCCGGGAGCCCACGGCCCATCGCATACACCAGCCCGCCGGTGCGTGTACCCAATACGAGACGGCCGTTCACCTTGCCGTCTTTGCCGGTTGCCGTGAATTCTGCAGTCGGCGACGTGAGCCCGTACGGCGCAAGCGGACCGGCTTGCTTGACGATACGTATTTCAGCGGGAAGATCCACGACTCGGCTGACAAAGAGTGCGACTTTTTCCTGGTCCAATGTTGTTTGAGGCGCGTCTTCCAACACCCACGTATTGTTCTGACGAATAAGCGTATAGTGGTCGTCGCGTGTTTTCACCTCCAACATGGCGAGATCATCACTATGTGTTCCCAGGAGTCGTTTGTCTTGGAGGGTAAACAGGTCTTTGGCAAGGTCCTTCAACATCATAGGATTGATACGATAGATGGGCGCCTCCGGCATCGTGACCGCAAAGGCTTCGCCGCTCGACGGATCGGGTTGATACAGTTTGACGGTGTGCTCCACGCCGCGGGCATACAGCATAATTTTGATATCCGGCTTCGAGAGTTTCTTTAATTGTTCCTCTCGTTGAGGGCCTGGATCGATGAATGCCAGTGCTTTCAAATCGTCAAGTTTCATGAGCAGCGTACGGACCTCGGGCTGATCCGCGGGCGCCTCGATGGGATACCGGATCGACCATGTCTTCTTATTATCCTTGGCCTCCGTGCGATAGAGAACTATTTCAGTTTTCGGATAGGTCAGACGCAGACGTTCCACTTGACTGGAATCGACCGGCAAGACTTCTTTTTTTCGAAAACTGAGCAGGGTCTTGTTCAGGAAATCCTTTGTCGAGAGGTCGGTCAGCAACACCTTCTTATCGGATGCCCGCATCGCATAGAGTGTCGAGGAGATGGGACCGCTCTCGCCGATCGATACCGTTTCGTGTTGAGAGCCGGCGGTAAGCGTTAGGGTCATCGATGGCTTGTCCAAGCCGAACGGACCCAGTGCGGTCGCTTGCTCCTCCACGACACGCATGATTTTTCCCAAGGCCAGCGACCGCAACATCGACTGCACCACTCGCGCATCCGCCTCGGTCTGAAGTGGAGCCGTCATCTGCCAGGTCCCATCCTTCGAGACCAACACGATGTCGCCTGATTCCGAATGGACGGTCAGCCCGGTAATCTCGCGCTCGGTAAAAGGAAGCAGTTTTTTCTCTGTCGCTTCCGTTTCCGTTTTGGCGCGCTCAGTCGGCAGTTCCACCCAATAGACATAACCGCCCAACCCAGCCAGCACCACCGCCATCACAAGTGTGAGCCCGTAGCGTTTCATGAGGGCAGGTTCGAGGTTCGAGGTTCGAGGTTCGACATGTGACATTCAGGTATCATGTGGAACGTTTCGCCGCGGGTCACTACAGGCGTCGACGCCGCCGCCAGATACTCATTCCCCACAAGAACGTCAGCGAGGGGAGCAACAGCACCTGGATATACAGTAAGGCGCGTTCCTGGGCCGGGTTGGGAATGAATGGGCGGAACGCCGGTTCTTTTGGCGTGATGGAAATGAGGTCGCGCTCTTCCGCCAACCATCCGATCGCGTGGAGAAGAAAATCGGTGTTGCCTGGAAAATTCACATACCCGTTACTTGCGAAGGAAGAATTACCGATGACCACGACAGCCGCGCGCGGCTTGCCGGGCTCCGCGGCTTTTTTAGGTGTGAGTGCGAAGGCAAGCGGCAGAGGCCCTTGCACGTCGTCCTTGGCGTTGAAGCTCACGACGCGGCCCTTCAAGTCCGTCTCCGCCCAGCTGCGCGGCGACGTTCGGGCCAGCGGAACATAGTCCCAATCTTTTGCTTGGTCTTCGTGAAACACGAGATGGCGGGCCGCCGGAAACAGCACAGCGGCCGTCAAATCCTGCGTAATCTCATGTTCGGTGAACGTGCGGACGAGCAGCGCGGTCAAGTCTCCTTGCGCAATTCTGTCCTGTAAATCGACCAGAATGCCCTTGCCGAGTTCGACGCCCCACTTAGCCAACAAGGGTTCCAAGCCCGTTTGCACATCGGGATCAAGCATAAGCAACAGATGGCCGCCGGCCGCGACATACCGACTCAGTCGCTCTTGTTCGTCCGGTGTCACGGACTGCCGAGGCCCGCCGATGACGACCACGGCGGTGTTGTCCGGAACGGCGCTTTCTTGGAGCAAGGACAGCGTCCCGGACTCGTATCCCTGTTTCGTCAGCGCCTCTTTCAAGATGGCGAACCCGTTACGCTCCGTGTCGGTAAGGCTACGCTCGCCATGGCCTTCCAAAAACAGCACCCGTTTTTTAGTATTCTTCGAAAGCCGTATGACGGCCCCTGTCAATTCGGACTCCGAGGCGGCCGTGATGCGAGTCGATTGCTCTCCGCTTTCGACCACCGCCGTATCCATGCGGGTGATGCCGTATTGGCGTGCGACGCCGGGCTTGCGCTCCGGATCGACGAACTCGACTTTGATTTTATCGCTGGCTTGCTTATAGCTGTCCAGCAGATCGCGATAGGTGGCATACAAG
>DATEPO010000173.1:0-9299 GCA_035273145.1 Nitrospiraceae bacterium | reverse complement strand
CGTTTCGATAAACCTGCACATCCTCCCCAAGCTCGCCAAAATACTGCACGAGGTTATAGGTAAACGAATCGTAATTGTCGATCATGAGTAGCATATGAATGCTGGTTATTCGTAAATCGTTAATCGGGCGGAAAGACTTTCAGAATTACCGTTTAACGAATAACGATTAACGTCTTTTATTCCAATCCCCGCTCCGCCAGTTCAATCGCCTTCATCATGGCGCGCGCCTTGTTACACGTCTCGTCGTATTCGCGCTTTGGCTCGGAGTCGGCGACGATCCCCGCGCCCGCTTGGATATAGGCACGCCGACCCTTAATGATCACCGTCCGAATATTGATCGCCATATCCATATTGCCGGAGAAGCTGAAATATCCGACTGCGCCCGCATAAGGGCCTCGACGGGTCGGTTCCAGTTCTTCGATAATCTGCATGGCGCGAATTTTTGGCGCCCCTGAAACCGTCCCGGCTGGAAAGCAGGCTTGGAGAACATCGTAGGATGACTTCTCTTCATCGAGCCATCCGTTGACCTGCGACACCAGGTGCATCACGTGCGAATATCGCTCCACTTTCATCAATCCATCCACGACGACCGATCCCTTCTTCGCCACACGGCCGATGTCGTTTCGCCCGAGATCCACCAACATGACATGTTCCGCGCGTTCTTTTTCATCTACCTGAAGCTCGCGCTCGAAAAGCCGGTCTTCCTGTTCCGTCGTCCCTCGTGGTCTCGTGCCGGCAATGGGCCTCAGGGAGACCCGTCCATCCTCACACCGGACCAGCGTCTCGGGAGACGATCCTACCAACTCGACGCCGCCGATCCGCAGATAGTACATATAGGGAGATGGATTGACGAGCCTCAGCGCGCGATAAATTTCAAATGGAGTGGTCTTGATTCGAGTCTCCCACCGCTGCGACACCACGGTTTGGACGATGTCTCCGGCGCGAATATAGTCCTTCGTCCGCATCACCATCTTTTCAAAGTCGCCTCGGCTGATGTTGGAGGTGAAAGTCATCGGCTTACTGCGACGAGTCACCGGGCGCCGACGTAACGGCCGTTTCAACCGCTCGATCATTCGATCGATGCGCATTGCGGCATCGATGTACGCGCGTCGAACATCGGCTGCCTTGCTCGACGGTACATGGGCGTTCGCCACGATTTTAATGGTGTGGGCAATATTATCGAAAATCAGGAGCGTGTCGGTGATCAGAAAGGCTATGACCGGAAAGCCGGCGTCATTTTTAGGATGAGTCGGGATTGGTTCAAAGTAACGAACGATATCGTAATTGACATATCCGACTGCGCCGCCGACAAACCGCGGAAGCTCGGGCGCCGTCACGGGACGATATCGCGCCATGACCTGCTGCACCCGATCCAACGGTGTTTCGCCGGGCTGCCGGCTGATAGGGAATCGCTCGACGCGTGAGCGGTTCGTCAACACGATCGCTCCCCTATCTTCCTGAAGCAACACCGGAGAGCCGCTTCCGAGAAAGGAGTAGCGAGCCCACTTTTCACCTCCTTCGACGCTCTCAAACAAGTAGGCAGAGGGACCATGGTCGATCTTTGAGAACGCGGAGACGGGCGTTTCAAAATCCGCCAGGATTTCTCGGTACAGAGGAATCAGGTTCCCCTCTGAGGCGAGCCGCTTGAATGCGTCGAAACTGAGGGAATAAGAAGCGTTGGCCATAGGATTATTGATATCCGACAATCAACTTTTGACCGACTTCGATAATGGTATCGCGAAGGTGATTCCACTTTTTGATTTGGTCTACCTGTACACCGTACTGACGCGAGACCCGGAACAGGGTATCACCGGGCTTGACCTGATGGTAGATCGGCGATCCCTTATCCATATCCGGAAATGCGTCCACCGGCGCTAAGGGTTTTTCAAATCCCAAGGGATCGTCCTGTTCAGTTTGAGCAGTCTGGGCAGGCTGCGATGGAATTATCTTCGACATGGCTTTTGAACGTGACTTCGGTTTGGCATCCAGCAATCGATTCATCTCTTCTTTGGCTTTGATGGCGGTGGATTCCCGCAAGGCGTCATTCTCTTCCTTGATCCGTCCGGCATGCTCACGAACGGCTTGCAGTTGTGCGGTCAACTCTCTGTTTTTGGCTTCCAGTTCAGGAAGTTCTCGCTTCAGTCGCTTGGCCTCGGCATCGAGTTCTCCGGTGCGCTTTTCTTCTTGCGCCAGCAATCGTTGAAAGTTGAGGGCACGAGTTTTTTCGGCCTCATACTGCTCTTTCATCACACAGCCGCTCGCGGCGAGACTGAGGCCGCACACGAGCCCCAGTGCCAGACCTGCACCCCTTTTCATCGTCTTCTCCATCTTTTTTCATGTCCCGTCCGCCGTCATGGATCTCATTTTACCCGATGACGCGGTTCGGTCGAAGTCATGTAACGGATTGCTCAAAAGAATAGTGTCTGGGGACAAGGAAAGTCAAAGGCCGCCGCATGCCTAACCGGTTTGACCCCTTTACTGAGGCTGTGTTACGGTTTGAAAATTAATTACGGTTCTCCATGGATACTACACGCCGCTCACCCCTGAATCGAACAGTCGTAGTCGATGGAGTCACGCTCCGTTTGGCTCAGCCTCTCGACTCTTCGCAAGAATGGATCGGAGCCCGCGAAATTCTCACGCAACTCTTGGCGTGCTGGCTCGTGATCGATGAAAAAGATCTGCCGCTTTCGCCCCGGATCACCGGCCCTCCCGGCATTGGCAAAACCACGCTGGCGATGTCGGGCGCGCGTGAGCGCAAACAAACGCTGTACATCTTTCAATGCACCGCCGATACCCGACCCGAAGATCTCCTCATCACCCCGGTGCTGGCTGAATCCGGCACCATCGCTTATCACGCCTCTCCACTCGTCTCCGCGATGCTGACGGGAAACGTCTGCGTGTTGGATGAAGGCAACCGGATGAATGAGAAGAGCTGGGCGTCGCTGGCCGCACTGCTCGATCATCGGCGCTGCATCGAATCGGTCGTCGCCGGGATACTCGTGAACGCCCACGAGAACTTCCGCTGCTGCGTCACGATGAATGAAGATGCGTCCACATACGAGGTGCCCGATTATATTCTCTCCCGCCTTCAACCGACTCTGGCCGTGAGCTATCCCGCGCGGCACGATGAATTGGCGATCCTTCGCTATCATCTGCCGTTCGCCCCTGCCGAGATGTTGGCGCTCACTGTCGACTTTCTTCAGCAAGCGCATCAATTGAACGTAGAGTTCTCCGTCCGGGATGGCCTGCACGTGCTGCAGTATGCCTTGAAACGGCTCTCACAGAACCCTGCTCATCCGCTCTCGAAAGATGCCGCCTGGCGCGAAGCCGTGATGAAAGTGGTTGGTGAAGAGGCCTTGGATCTTGAAGGATTATCCAAGCGAAGAGCCAGAGCCCTCGGCAATCAACCGCTCCCGCAAGGCTTGGGCGATTTTTTCTTCGAGGGGAACGATCCGTTGCATCCGGATCGGTAAGCAGTCGAAGGTCGTCAGGGCGTCACGTCTTGCAGTCGGAGAAAAGGACTGTATGACTTTACAGACTTTATGACAATGACCATTGATTCTATACTTCGACTCTCCCCTCGTATCGAGGTACTGCCGATCCTGCACGGCAGCGGCGATGTAGCACAAGAAGTTCGAGAAACTTTGATCGGACGCCGATTCGATTGTCTGGCTGTCCCGCTCCCGCCGTCTGTAGAAGAGACACTCGAAACGGCCGTCGAAGACCTGCCCCGGATCAGCCTCGTCGTGATACCCGAACCGGATCGGGAGGAACCCACGGTCAATTTTGTGCCGGTGGACCCGTGTCAACCGGTGATCATGGCCATTCGAGTCGCGATGGGTGAACGCATCGCTCGGGCCTACATCGATCGTGAGGTGGCAGTGTTCGACCCGACACCATTTACCGCACCCGACCCGTACGCCTTGAAACGCCTTCCGCTTGCTACGTTTGCAACGGCGCTCCTACCATCGCTCGTGCCGCCGACTGAGGCAACCCAGCGGTGGCATCGTATCGCCTGGATGGCGTTTCGCCTGCACGAACTGGAATTGGACTTCGAATCAATTCTCTGTCTCTGTCACGTGGCCGATTGGCCGTGGCTTCGTGAAGCCTATCGCGAGCGGCAGGCGTATAGGCAGCCGGACTCCTCGGTGGGCCGGCCGATGGCCTATATCGTGGAGCCGCCGACGGTCTATTTTATCTTGGGAGAATTACCTTTTACGACGGAGCTGTATGAGCGGCGACGAGCGGATCTGCTCTCAGACCGCCACGTGACGGTGGACGGCATCAAAGAACTGCTGCTTGAGACACGCGCACGCTGGTCGGAGAGCCGCCACAAGGAAGACCAGTTCATTCCGAATTGGGTCACGCCTCACCTCTTACAACGCTATCTCCAGTATGTGCGTAACCTTGCGCTCATGGAACACCGGTTGACGCCGGATCTTTATAGCTTGATCTTGGCGGCCAAGCAAATGGCGGGCGATGAGTTTGCCATTACGCTGCTGAACACGGCAAAGACGTATGGCTTTCAAGACGATGGGCAATCGGCATATTCTCTGCAGACTGTCGCCGCGGGCATTGGGAAGCTGGAATTCTCAGATGGCGACGTAGTCCAGGCAAAGAATCGTCTCCAAGGGCCTCCGCTGCACTGGCGATCCCTTTCGCTTCGACCTCAACCGAGTCCCATGAAAAGTCGCCGATGGGCGCTCCAGTGGAATCCCTTCCGTCAATGTTCCTGGCCCCCTGAGGATAATCGGATCGAGAGTTTTACTCGCCACGTCCGAGAACAAGCCAAAGCGCTTCTCGGTGCCGATCTCGCACGCGTTGAAAAGTTCACGACCTCGGTCAAAGACGGCATCGACCTGCGCGAAAGCCTACGACATTGGCATACGGTGCCAGCGCGCGATGGACGCAGGGAGCCTTCCATCTCCAGCGGGGAGCCGGCGCATCTTATGTCGATCAAACCGGAGATCTACGTCAAAGAGATTCCGCCGGCCCGCGGCAATGTCGAGACCGTCATCTTTTTGTTCGATACCCCAGCCGATCCGGCAATCTATTCGTGGCAGGCGACGTGGTATGCCGAGCATCAAGAAGAATCAACCCTCTGCTTTTACGCGAGTCCCTTCCAAGACCAGATGATCGGGCCCGGCATCGGACAATCCCGCTATGGAGGCGCGCTCTTTCTCTTTCCACCACGACCGATTCCCAATATCTGGGACGACCCGGCCCTCCGCTTCACTCTGACGCTCGAAGAACGTCTCATTGCTGCGGCTGCGCGGCACTCACGAGAGCCGCATGTCGTGCTCGTCTCGCCGATTCCACCGCGGGCGCGCTGGCGGCAGATTGTAAAAGCCTTCCACCGACGGCTGGTCACCATTCCGCTAAGCCGATTTTCGGGCCAGACCATCGACCGGCTCCGTCGCTTTCACGTGCTGAACGGCCATGAGATTCGAAGTTATGCCACGCAGTTCATTCGAGAGTAAAAGCTGTCAGCCATCAGCTTCTGAATAGCCGACAGCAATGTTGAACGCTGAAAGCCGACCATGCCATGAGCCACGGCCCACACTCACAGGACTCACCTGATTCGGCCAAACAACGCATAGCCGCTCTTCGAACAGAGATTCGTCGTCACGATTACCTCTACTACGTTAAAAATCGACCCGAGATCTCAGACGAGGCCTATGATGGACTCTTTCGAGAGTTGAGCCAACTCGAAACGACCTATCCGGACCTCGTCACACCCGACTCGCCGACACAGCGGATTGGCGCCACGCCGCAGACGGATTTAAAAAAAGTTCAGCACGAGCGCCCGATGCTCAGCCTGGATTCCATCATGAAGGCGGAGGATGTTCGCGCCTTCGATACACGCATCCGCCGTGAATTGGGACGGGAGCTGGACCGCGATTTCGGACAGGAGAGGATTCACTACACCGCGGAGCCGAAGTTTGACGGCCTCTCTGTCGAACTGATCTACGAAGAAGGCCGGTTCACACGCGGGGCGACTCGCGGAGACGGAATCATCGGCGAAGATGTTACCATCAATCTTCGGACGTTGCGCTCTCTTCCGCTGCAATTACAAGCCGAGTCCGATCTTCCAGCACATCTCGTCGTCCGGGGAGAAGTCTACATGCGCCTCGATGAGTTTCAAGCGCTGAATCGGCGCATCGCTGAGCGAGGGGACGAACCCTTCGCCAATCCACGCAATGCGGCCTCCGGGGCATTACGGCAATTGGATTCCAAGATGACGGCGGAACGTCCGTTGGTGGTGACGTGCTATGAAATTATGGCTCAATCAGGAACGCTCTTGTCGACTCATTGGGATGAATTGGATCGGCTGGCTGCCTGGGGATTGCCCGTTCCATCCCTGCGCCGCCGGGCCGCCTCTATTGAGGAGGTGATTGCGTTTCATGCAGAGACTGCATCGGTTCGAGACGAGCTGCCGTTTGAAATCGACGGTGTAGTCGTCAAACTGGACCGACGTGACTGGCAAGTCCTGCTGGGAGAAAAGTCGCGGAGCCCGCGCTGGGCGATCGCCTATAAATTCGCAGCCCGCAAAGAAATCACGCAAGTGCAGGATATTGTCGTTTCAGTCGGGCGAACCGGCACGTTGACGCCGATGGCGTTGCTCAAACCCGTCGATGTGGGAGGCGTCACGATCAGCCGCGCCACACTGCATAATGCCGACGAAGTGGCCAGAAAAGACGTGCGCGTCGGCGATACCGTCAAGGTCGAACGAGCCGGCGACGTCATTCCCGCCATTGCCGAACGCATCCCTGTTCCGGGTCAGCAACGGGCGGATCCGTTTCGCATGCCCGACTCCTGCCCGGTCTGCGGGTCCGCCGTGGCGAAGGAAGGCGCCTATTCGTATTGTTCAGGCAAGGCCGCCTGTTCTGCACAAGTGAAAGGAGCCCTTGAGCATTTCACCTCTAAGCACGCGCTCAATATCGCCGGACTCGGTAGGAAAACTGCCGCTCAACTGGTTGAAAGCGGTCTGGTCAATAACTTGGGAGATCTCTTTGCATTGACCAAGGATCAGGTCCTGACGCTGGAAGGGTTTGCCGATCGTTCAGCGTCGATGTTCATGGAGGCCCTCGAGCACAGCAAACACGTGTCGCTGGAACGGTTTCTCTATGGGCTCGGCATCCGACAGGTCGGCGAACACACGGCCAAAGTGTTGAGCCGGCACTTCGGGTCGCTGGACGCCATCATGGCCGCGGACCACGCTGCGTTTGAAAACGTCCACGAAGTCGGACCTGAAATCGCGTCCAGTTTGGAGTCCTTTTTTCAGGAAGCACACAACCGAGCGATTATCAATCGGCTGCGCCGCCTGGGCTTGACCATTGTCGTGGAGGGCGGGCACGACCCCGGCCGACCTCGATCGCTTGTCGGCAAGGTCTTTGTCTTTACGGGAGGATTGAGCCAGGTCAGCCGCGATGACGCCAAGCGGCGCGTGGAGGCGGCGGGGGCACGGGTGACATCCAGTGTCAGTAAGCGCACCGACTATGTCGTCGTCGGGGTCGACCCCGGTTCAAAATTGGACGACGCGAAACGGCTCGGAGTCACCACGCTCACCGAATCCGACTTTCTCGCGCTGTTGGAACGGGCTTGACTTCCTTGGCTCTCAATGGGACAGTGAGGTCGGCTTCTGTGGTTCTGCGTAGTGGTGGCCATTGGAGTTCGACTCATGAACCCGATGCGTCGTCTCAAGTTCCCGCTTCACATAAAGATTTTTCTATCTTTGGCCGCCGGCTTAGTGCTATGTACCGCGGTGCTGACCGTGGTGCACTATCGAATCAACAGCCGCATGCTTACAGCAGAATGGGAGTCCAAGGCCGTCGAGTACGGACGACTGATGGAATTTGCCTTTCAGCCCTTCATCCAAAGCAAGGACCGGTCAGCCCTCCATCGCGCCGTGTTGCAAGCCTTGTTGATTCCCGGGATGAAATCCATCACCGTCATTGATGCGCAGGGAACCATTGTGGCCGACTCAAAAGGGCAAGGTGTCGGCAGTCATGTGGCGATCCACCTCGACGCGCTTCGCCGAGCCCTCGCAGACGAGAGAGACACGGGTATCACGTGGGTCGAAACCAAAGACTCCGGTCGAATTCGCTTCTTCCTGACTCCGATCAAGGGAGGACCGACCGGCGGAGCGATGAACACATCGCCACAGCCCGCACCACAATGCGCTATTCTCATTGGTCTGGATCTCTCTCCATTGGATACGTCCGTGCGATCCAATGCAGCCTCTCTCCTCTCTATCAATACCCTCGCGTTCACCGCTCTGCTCGTGATGTGCTGGATCACCATTCGGATCGGACTGGTGCACCCGCTCCATCACTTGGCCGAGACGGTGCGAGGGACGCCCGGATCGCCACTGTCAGGGGAACCGGCACGGTCGTCCGATGAGATGGCGTCCCTGTCCGAAAGCTTTGCCCGAATGAATGAGGCCTTGCGCGAAAGTGATTCCTTCAATCGCGCCACCCTCAATTCGCTTCCCGCGCAGGCCGCCATCATAGATCAGGAAGGACATCTGCTATCGGTCAATGGGGCGTGGGAGCAATTCTCCCGTGACCACGGCGATCGCTTCCCGAGTAGCGGCGGCGGCCTCATCAATTTTCTCGAGACCTGCCGGCATTCCACCACCGGGTACGGGGATGACACGCAAGCAGCGCTGGCGGGCATCCAGGCCGTCCTTCACGGCGACGCGCCGGCCTTTACACTCGATTTCATGGTCGCGCTGCCCAAAGAGCGCCGTTGGTTTGTCCTCTCGGTGACACCCCTTCGGCGGCCTCAAGGAGGCGCCGTCCTCTTGCATACGGACGTGACGGAGCGTAGGCGGGCCGAAGATACGTTACTACGCGGGATAACTGAGACCGAACGGGCCCGCACACGCCTGGATGCGGTCTATGCGACGATCCCGATCGGGCTCTTCTATGTCACTCCCAATCTGATGATCGAGCGCGTCAGCGGCTCCATGGCACAATTGCATGGCCGCTCGGTGGAAGAGCTTGTGAATCAGCGGCTCGCCACTGTGCTTGCTGCAGAGCGATGGATCAAACTGAAACCGATTCTTGAACAAGTGCTTAAGAGCGGCACGGCCTATCATGGAGTGGAGGAAGTGGTCGCCGATCCGCACACGCCGGACGGCGTACGAATCTTGCTCTCGCATTGCGATCCGGATGTGAAGGAAGACGGGGCTGTGCGCGGCATCCATCTCGTCACACAGGATATTACGGCGGAAAAGCAAGCACAGAAAGAACACGAGCAGAATGTGCGAGAGTTGAAAGACAAAAATCGCGAAC
>DATEPO010000172.1:0-2848 GCA_035273145.1 Nitrospiraceae bacterium | reverse complement strand
ACGATACAGGGCAATGGCTTCCGCGTGGTGCTCATCCCAAGCCAGCAGCCGCGCCAAGGCTGCTCGCGCGTCATCGTCGCCTGGTCGTTCGATGAGATAGGCACGATAAGCGTCGATTGCCTGAGCATAACGCTTTTCACTCTCTAGCTTGCGAGCTCCGGCAAGACGGCTCGATGCACTAGAATTCGATTGTGCCGGACGTTGATTCTCGGGTACCTCGACAGCGGCCGCGGTGGAACGCTGTGCGGACGACGACAATTCTGCCTTAATTGCATCAATCCGTTTGCCGGTGTCAGCGTCATGACGGGAGGCGAAGACCTGTTCATAATGAGGCAACGCGTCGCGGCTCCGCCCGCTCCAAAACAACACATCAGCCAACCCGCTCCTGGCATCCAACTGGCTCGGATCTTCTTGCAATATGACCTCATACATCTGCCGCGCGTCATCGAACCGTTTTTGCCAGGACAGCACGTGTGCCAATGCCGTTCGGATCTCTAGGTCAATAGGGTGTCTCTTGAGAATGTCGAGGTATACCGATACAGCGTCCTCATACTCCCCCTGCCAGGACAGCAACTTTGCTAATATGCCCCGAGCCGCGTCATCTTCCGGCTTGAGAAGAAGATAATGACGATAGGCCGCGATCGCCTCGGGATACCGTTGCTGGGCCTCGAACCTCTTTGCATTTTCAAGAAGGCGGTGAGGGGCTGAGCTCTTAGTCTCGGCCTATAGCGCCGGCGAGGCAATGATGCCGGATAGGAGTAGGATCAGGAGGGCCACAAGGAAGCAGCAATGACTATGATGGTGAATGGAATGTGTTTTCAGTAACGAGGAAAGCCGATTCATGCTTCGATCGGCACCATCCTTTGTAAACGGCAGGTTCACGGCGAAATGTGGACTGAGGGGAATAACAGCCCCAATAAACACGTTGCCTTTGGGTAAGAGGCCATGGTTCAGAACAGGAGCGTTGGGGAAGGAAAGAAGCGACCGGGTTGTGTCAATTGATTTCAATCAAGCGCGGCGACCTGCTGCCGACCCATTTATTCATCTTCTGGAAGAGGGATATTCCCAACCCGCTACAAGTATAGGGCGAAACACCGATTTGGCAAACGGAGGACTACTGGCGGGAGGGACTCGCCCTAATCGGATCTTCCTTACGAGAACGCCATTGAGGTCGTGGGTCATTGCGCTGCCATTGCCATCGCTCTTGATGAAGGATGCGACTGGAAGGCGGTAGACAAACGGAAGGAAAGAACTATTCGCCGAGCACTTGCACAATCAGTTCACGCATGCGTGCCCGTGTATCGAAGTCGACCACGACAATCTGCTGCCACGTCCCTAACAGGAGTACCCGATCTGTAAATGGAATCACGATCGAGGGGCCCTGGAGCTGTCCCCGGAGATGGCTATGCCCGTTATTTTCTCCCGCATTGCGCGTATTGTGTTGCAAGGCAGCCTCGGCCGGAATCGTACGGTCCCAAAAAGATTTCGTGTCGGCCCGGATACCCGGCTCATCTTCAATAATCATCACCGACGCGGTCGTATGTTTGACAAAGACGGTGACGATGCCGGCCATCAGCCCGGTACTCTCCAAGGCCTTCTGAACTTGGGATGTGACATTTTCAACGTGGGTCTCCCCTTTCATAGCCAGCCGGATAGGAATGGTTGTTACCGGCATGATGGTCCTCCGGATGCCTGCGTGCGTAGGAATTGCTTTTCCCTCATTGAGAGAGCCGTTCCCCGTGCTTCCTTCAAGATGCGATCGAATGCGCCGTCGCCGGCGAGTGAGACGAGCGCATCCACCACCGCATCGCTTAAGATACCCTCCAGGCGTAACTTCGCCAGATAGTTCACCGCCTCCTCGACGCTCTCACCTCGACGCGTGTAGTAGTCGGCGCCTCGCCGGCGGTTGCTGTAGGCCTCAAACTGCTCACAGGCGACCAGTACCTCCGCCAATTGACGGACCCATGGCGTCGCCCCCTCCAGCTTTTCGGGATAGTAATAGTAGAGCATCACCACGCCCATCCAGGACTCCCACCGAACGGCTAATTGCCGCAAGATGGGTTTGGCGGCCCGGAGACGGCGCGAGAGTCTGCGCGCATAGCCCAATCGCATCTCGACCTGTTCACGCGCCCAGTTATCAATCGGCACACCGGCCTCTTTCAAGGCAGGCGCGTAGAGTTTCCAAAACGCCTCCGTCTCGCGTCCGTACCGTGTCTCGGGATGGATCGCGCGCCATTCCCTGGGCCTGGTCGGAATGCCGTGCTGTTTGGCCCACGACCAAATCGCGCCGAACAACCGGCGATCCAGTCCAGCCCGGCCAAGATCATGCAGTAAACACGCGATCTGATAGTGCATCACGCGCGTCGGTGGATGTCCTAATCGAACCGCGACCGCGGCACACATTCGCGCCGTCCGCAGCGCATGCGGCCAATCGTACCCACGAATGATGCGCTCCGGCCGCCGTGGATCAGGATAATCGTACATTCGCATCAGCCTGCTCACGAGCGGGCGTGGGATTAGCAAGGGTGTGCGATCAGCGGATCTCTTCGTAGACGCTGGAGGGCGAGGCATCGTGATCGGAGAATAGGTGAGGCGAACCGAAGGTGTCAAGATGCGAGTCAGGTGAACGCGGCGAGCAGTTCTTTCAACACCACGGCCTGATTATGCTGCTCATCCGCAGCCCCGTAGACTAATGTGATCCGTTTCCGTTTGGGATGCCGGCAAGCCGGCGAAGCGTGTCCATCTGGATGCCATCGGCCAGTTCCTTTCGATACCGCCGGCGAAACTCGGACCATTTTTAGGATCATGCTTGAATCATCGTTGACGCGAGGCGAAGGCCAAAAGGCCA
>DATEPO010000171.1:0-4846 GCA_035273145.1 Nitrospiraceae bacterium | reverse complement strand
TTTCAAGCGGAGGAAAGGTAGCGGGCTTGGGATCGGTGACCACCCCGGTCCCGGGGTCACCCGCTTGTGCTTGCGCTGCGCCTTCATTGGACATACAAGTTCTCCTTCTTGCGGCACCGAGTCCGGAGTCTTGTACTGCAGCGACCGATCCTCTCACCCGGCGGAGCGTAAATCCGGACTAGCTCGTGGGCAAGACCTTCGCGATGCGATACGCTCGATTCCCTTTGAGGACACCGGCATGTCCCTGAAATTTGGGAAACCCTTCGACCGACGACAGCATGGGATCGCCCGGACTCTGGTCGAGAATCAGCACGTCGCCCTGACGAAAATTCAACACATCTTTCACTCGAATGGTCGACGTGCCGAGCTGGACGGACATTTCGACGGGACAATCCTGAAGGCTGTCGCGAAACCGATTGGCCCATCCCAGATCCTGCTCCATGTGATCGGCAAAAAATCCGGCATAGAGCTTTTCCTTGATCGGCTCGATCATGGCATAGGGGTACACAATAAAGAGATCATGTCCTGATTCGCCGACATCCACTCGTAACAGGACGGTCATGACAATTTCAGGAATCGACACGATCATGGCGAACTGCGGGTTGCTTTCGGAGCGCAGATACTGGACCTTCACCGGGATGACGGCCTGCCAGGCTTTGTGCAGATCCACGAGGGCCTGATCGACGATCGTTTTAATGATGCGCTGCTGGATCAACGTAAAATCCCGCCCCTCAGGTTTCACGTGTGTCTGACAGCTCCCGCCGAAGAAGTGATCGACGAGCAGATACACCAAGACGGCGTTCATGGTGATCAAGCCATGTCCTCTCAGGGGATCGATGCGAAAGACGCTCAAGGAGGAAGGGATGGGCACCTTTTTAAGAAAATCGCCGAACTTGATGACTTGCGTCGAGACGATGCTGACTTCGACTTGCTTACGAAGCGCCGCTGACCACGAGACGGATTGCAGGCGGCTGAAGCGGTCGTTGATCATATCGAAGGTCGGCATGCGGCCCCGAATGATGCGCTCTTGCGACCCGAGGTCGAACGCCCTGGTCCCGCCCGTCTCTTCTTCTTTCGGTTCGGTATCCACTTCACCGGACACCACGCCCCGAAGGAGCGCATCCACTTCTTCTTGGGACAGAATATTTTCAGCCATGGGCTTCGTCCAGTCCTGAGTGTCGACTAAGAAGTGCTGCGTGCTGAGCGCTGAGTGCTGAGTCTTGAAACCATGTTGCGAACGAGAGATTCATAAACGCTGCCTTCTTTCCGAGGTGACTCTGCAAGTCTCAGAACTCAGCACGCAGTCCTCAGCACTTCTGATCACTGCACCACGAATTCCGTGAAGTAGGCGGTCCGGACGCCGCCCTTGGGCAACAGCCCGTTGACTCGCAGTGTCAATTCATCGCGGAGTTGAAATTTGCCTTGAGGAGAGCGAAGACTGGTGGCATCTTTACTGGAGAGTAGAATCAAGATCGTATCGCGCACTTGCGGCACGCGCGCACCCAGCTCTGCGGAGACTTCCGGCCGATCCAGTTCGAGTTTCACCGTCAACTTCAGATAGCGCGATTCCGGCACATCGGCCAGGTTTACAATAAAAGGATCGACATCATAAATCGCTCCCGGCGTGTTCGTCGTGGCCTTCGGGGTTTTCGTTGCCGCATCCTCTTGCTTCCCGGAGACTGCCGATGGAGCCGGTTCAGAAGCCTCCGCATGAACGTCTTCCTTGTGGCCGCTGAACTTGACAAAGGCAATGGCCCCACCCAAGCCCAACAGTAACGTCCCTCCTGCAATCAGAATCACGAGTTTGATCGGAATGCCTGATGAATGTGTCGGCGATTTCTCTTCCTCTACGACCGCATCTGCCATGATTCACCTTTCAGGATGGTTAGCGCACGATGAGTTTAGCAATGCATGTGCCACTCATATCTTTAGATGACCCCTTAGCAACGGTCCAGGAAACCGCATAGTTACGGGCCCCGTGCGAATCGCACGCTAAAAGTGACAGCTACTCTGTTGACGGCGTCAGAATGATGACGCGGGTTTGAGGAAGGAGAACAGGATAAAGGGGTAGAGAGATATGGGGGAAACGGTGAATGGATAGAAGATACAAGAAGGGCAAAGACGAGATGAGTACAGAAAAGAACCGGGAAAAGTCTGCGGAGAAGGGGTAAAGGTCTTATTTCTTTCCTACCTTACCCCTCTACCCCCTACCCTTACTTTCACCGTATCAAATTCACTAAATCCTGCAGCATCTGATCGCTTGTCGTAATGGCCTTGGAATTGGCCTGGAATGCCCGCTGCGTCACGATCATATTCACGAACTCTTTGCCCAAATCCACATTCGATTGTTCGAGCGCGCCGGCGACGATATTGCCCAAACCATTGCTATTCGGCGCGCCGACAATGGGTGAGCCGGAATCATTCGATTCAATAAAGAGATTGTCGCCGGTTCGCACGAGACCTTGAGGATTGACGAACCGATCCAGTACCACTTGGGCCAACGTACGTGTCTGTCCATTGGTGAACTGCGCCACGATCTGCCCTTGGCTGTCCACGCTCACTTTCTGTAACGATCCTGACGCATAGCCATTTTGTGTCTGGTCCAGTACGGCCGATTTCGAGCCGAATTGCGTCATGTTCGTAAAGTCTACCGTGACGGTTTGCGGTGTAGCGGCCCCTCCGCCGATGGCCAGCGAGAGCGCTTGGCTTCCGCCTGATGTGAGCGCTCCGCTTGCATTAAAGACAAGATTGGTGGCCGCGGTCGCTGCGCCGCCGTCGATCTGTTGATACAAGTTCCATGTATTCGCCGTTGACGACTTGACGAAATAGAATGTCAGATTATGGGCGCTTCCAAGCGAATCATAAATAGTCTGCGGAGTAGAAAAATTATACGACGTGGGATCCGCCACGCTGAAGGCCGGAGTCGGGGCCGCGGCCGTGGCATCGAGATTAGCCTTGATTGTCGACGTCGTTGAAGCCAATGGGGCGCTATTTGTGCTGGCCAAGGTGATATTGTCGATCGTTCCCGTAATGACCCCGCTTGCCGTCGCCTGGTAGCCCTGCAGCAACTCTCCATTTGGATCGACGACTTGGCCCAGTTTATTGACTTGGAACTGCCCATCTCGCGAATAAAACAGCGCGCCGCTTGCATTCTTCAACTGAAAAAACCCCTCACCGTCGATCGCCAGATCAAGTGTATTACCGGTTGTGCTTAATGAACCTTGCGTGAAGTTGCCTTGGACGCCGTCCATGCGAACGCCAAGACCGACTTGTTGGGAACTGGCGAGACTGGCTGAAATAAGCTCGGCAAACGACGCACTGCTGGATTTAAACCCCACTGTGCCGACATTCGACACATTGTTGCCGATGACCCCGAGGGCATCGCCATAAGTGCTCAATCCACTGACGGCCGTGTACATCGTCGTCAAGATTCCCATTGTTCTTCTCCCTTCTGTTCATTGTAGATAGCCCTATGCAATCATGCGTTGGTTTTGTCGGTCGTTCCATCGGCGCCGGTTGTTCCATCAGATGGAGGGGATGGCACTGTGGACGGCTTATCGACCAACTGCTGGACCAAAGAGACCAATTGAGTCAGTTCCTGGACTTGGCTGAATGCGGCCGATTCCATAATAAACGAGTCATTGTCCGTCGGGTTCAACGGATCCTGATTTTGCAGTTGGGTCACCAGCAGTTTCAAAAAATCACTGTTCCCTAACTGCCCGCTCTGTGAAGCGGTCGGGGTATCCGTTGTTGTGCCGGTGGTTCCACCGGTTCCACTGGCCGCCAACACATCCGATATCGTGGACATAACACACTCCTTTTGTTGTCTTAGCCGTGTTCAGGCGAATACATTGACCATCCGGTTGTCCCACCCGACATTTCGTTCTTCTGCTTGCCATTCAGAGGCCAAGCTATTATGTGCATTATCTGGCTCGGCGCGGTTCCGAGAGGTCTGCTCTTGCGACCAGGCTCCTCCACGATCGGCATGCTCCCTACTTTGCCCCTGTACGTCTACTTGGAATCTGCCCACATCGAGACCATGCGCGGCTAATCCGGCTTCATATCGTTCCGACCCTTGGACGAGAAAATCATGGGCCTCTATCCGTTCCGTCATGACGTTTGTGTAGACAGTATGATCGATGACCGACACATGCACGCGGATACGACCCATATCGCCCTGCTGCACTTCGAAACGGACCGAGGCAGGCAGCGATGATTCCAAAGGCGCCGTGACCGTCGGCGCCTGAACATTTGCTGGGGGTCGCGTCGGGACTGGAGCAGGTTGTGGACCAAAGGAGGATGTCACCGGCGCAGGCGTTGCTTGGCTTGCACCGGTTTCCGCCTGAGAGAATTGCGCCCTGTCTCCATTGTGGTCTGCCGATGCAGAATTATTGTCCTTCCCTGACTCGGGAAGATTCGATGGTTCCATGACTGCATCCCAGAGGAGGGTCTGTGCAGAGGTGGACGTCTGCTTGATGGACATATCCTGGCCTACCGGAAGTTGGATCACCGCATTCGGAGTCAACCCGATTGATGCCGGTATCACGGCTAATGCCGCCCCACGTTCCTTGGAGGCCGGACCAGAAGAAACCGCGTCGACTAGTTTGGCCAGAACGGCCTGCGGCACATCCTTGGAAACGGTGGCATGCGGAACGTTCTGAGCGGCTCCTTTCATGTCAGGCAGAGACGCCACGGCTACAGGCGGCTTTCCCTTGACTGTCTCGGCCTTTCCGATCGCTACCGGCTGTGCCGGCGCTGTCGCCGTAGAGTCACTCTCATGCTTTCCCCCAGATGTCGACATGTGTGCGAGAAGATCTCCCGCTGTCGTCCCTTTTGAGGACGGCAG
>DATEPO010000170.1:0-3118 GCA_035273145.1 Nitrospiraceae bacterium | reverse complement strand
GTGATCGCCGGAAACCTCCTGCCAATTCTCATCTGCCGTAAGTCAGTTTCTAATATAGGCTGCCGCGTTAAGCGCAGGAGGTTCCCACCTCAATCAAACAAGCCAGGGCCGAGATGAAGCCGGCGACGGTCCCTCCTGGTTGCGACGCCATGAAAATTACGTCGATAATGTCTTCCCACATCAACACTGCATCGGGATGCATCCATGTTCTCATCGATCTCTACAAAGAATTTAAAAAACTTGACCCATCTCAATGCGGTTTCTAGAATGGTCTCACCCTATGCTCAACATGGTGTCGTTCAAACAGATCACGCAGATTCTCGAACTCACCGACCGCCTCGGACTGAATCGGGAGTGGGTGGAGATTCCGCTGTCCTCGGAAATACCAGGAGTCGTGCGGAAACTGCCGAACGGCAAGCTAGAAATCATCGTCGATGCCGACCAGCCGTTCGACGAATGGTTGAATTCGTTGGAGCCGAGGATTACAACAGCGCTGCAGGAATAAAGGGCGAGCCTTCACACGAGTATTCCATCCTAATTCAATAACGGTCCGGTCACGCCATTGATTTTTCCCATCTCGCCATCTGAATATTCAGATCATCAAGGCAGCCGTTCAAGGCTGTCCAGCAACGCGCTCTCCACCCAGCGATAGGAACAGAAATCTTATCCCGAAAGATACAGTGCTGAATCTTTCCGGATACGCCTTCCAGACACGCGCGGAACCGCGTTCCGTTTATCGACTTATTCCTTAATGTTTTTTATCTCGAACTGTGGCATAGAACTCGCTGTAGGCAGCGTCACAGTCAGTGATGCGCATGGCTTTCGAAAACATGGCGCGCGCGAGCTTACGTTTTCGGATGCCGTCCGTCATAGCTGATTTTTATTGTACTGCACTGTCACCATGGAGGCGTAAGGTTATGATGAGAACACGTACACGATGGATTGGGTCAGCACGAGGCCCCCGTCATATGGATTGGTCGGGCCGTCTCTGTATGATGGCACTTCTGATCGCGCTCTGCTCGTCAAGTTGGGGAAGCGACCTGGCTCTGGCGGATCCCAACCACGAAGTCGATACGGCCAACTGGATTGCGCTGCCCCTCAGCGGCATCGACGGCTTTTTCCCGACTCCCTGGACCTGCGGCGGAACCGCCCCGTCGCCGCAAACGATCGTGCAATTTCACCAGAATTGGCACTGCAGCAATCCCGATCATGTCGGCTCAAACTGGGGCAACCGCTTCTTTGGGTTCCATAAGCAGTTCCAGCTTGGCTACGATCGTTACCTGACATCCCTAGGGGAATCACATGTGCAGACCTGGGTCGCGTCCCCCGGCGCGTTGATTCCACCCGCTCATGGCGGGCGAGCGGCGAATACTGCCTGCACGGCATGCCTGGCATTGCCTAATTCCTTTAAGCTTCCAGCCGCCGGCGGCACGCTGGATAGCTTTGCCAGCGTCACCGCGATCGGCGATGCTATTGTCGGCTGGCACAACCAGAATCACGGAAATATTGCCGCTGCCGGTGGCACCGGTTCCTGCGGCGGAACGCCGGATATGAACTGTCCGGCATTTTCAACCCGAGACCCGATCTTCTACCGTTACCATCACATTTTCGATGACGTCCAGGATGCCTGGCGCACGCATCAAGCGACCGACATCGCCATCGTTTTCGATCGGTCCGGCAGCATGACCCTGCCCACGGCCGGAGGCGGCACGCGACTGGATGCGGCCAAATCCGCGGCCGGCTTGTTTGCCGATCTCCTCGAAGATGGATCGAGTCACCGGTTAGGCTTGGTCACGTTTTCGACGACGGCATCAAGCCCCGCGACCATGCCGTTGACCAGTGTGGCGGGCGCCCCCGCCGCGCTGACGACCGCGCTGTCCGGTGTCACGGCTGCCGGCAATACCAGTATCGGAGACGGACTGCAAAAAGCGCAGACGCTCGTCGCCGGGGGCAGCAATCCGCGCAAGGCCATGCTCTTGTTGACGGATGGCATGGAGAATACTGCGCCGACCATCGCGACGGCACAGGCCGGGCTTGGCGACACCCATGTCTGCTCAGTGGGCCTCGGCACGCCAGGAGGATTGGATGGTCCGAAGCTGCGAGACCTCAGCGAGCACCAGGGCGGCATCTACATCAGCACGCCGAATTCGCTCGAGTTGAAGAAATTCTTCGTCTTCTGCTTCGCCGATATCTTCGACACGTTTGTCGGGGAAGATCCCATTGAAACGTTGCCGGGCACCAGTCTCGCCTCGGCGCCTACCATCCATACCGCCTATGAGGATAATAAGTTGGTCTTCGTCCTATCGTGGACCCATCCTCTTCCGAAAGGAACGTTGCGGTTGTCCATCACATCGCCATCCGGTTCCCCGGTTAAGTTGAGCGATCCGTCAGTGGAGAGCGTATTCGGACCGACGTGGCATATCGTGCGATTCAAAACGCCCTACCGCGGCGAGGGCGACGGTCAGTGGGAAGCGCGCGCCGTGCGGCCGCATCGTGGATTCGTCAATGGCTTCAGTTCCAATGCCTTCGCGGACTTCTCGCAAGGCACGGGGCTGGTTCGTGACGAACTGGCGCGCCTGTGTCCGAACGGCTGCAAGACCGTGCTGTACTATGAGGATGAAACGGTCCACGAGACGTTCGCGGATCATAATACGATCTACGGCGAGGCGCTTTACAATGAAGCCGGCCGCGGGATGATCGGTCATATCATCCGCCCACGGGATGGCGCTGAGTTTGCCAAAGCGCTCAAGGCAGGCAAATTCGATCTGCTCGTCTACAGCTCGCAGTTTACCGAAAAGGAACAGCCGTACGACGGCATCCTAAGCCAATTGCTCTGTTCCAGAAGAAAACCGCTGAGCATCATCAGCGACAATCGGGAGACGGCAGGCGCACAGGCGATCCTTCGGTGCGCGGGTGCGCTGCGCGGAGAAGCGAGAAACTTCACGAGCCTCAGCGGCAAGGACCTCCTTGCCTCAGAAGATGCCAAGCTACACGAGCAGCATCACGTGAACGTATTCAGCTATGAAGTCAAGCCGACCGCGGGCAGCAGTGTGGTGCAAGCGAAGAGCGACGCGGGTGCGGCAGCGGTCATCGCGCAAGGCGAACCGGGTAAAGACGA
>DATEPO010000169.1:0-4309 GCA_035273145.1 Nitrospiraceae bacterium | reverse complement strand
CTCGATTGTGGGTCGGAACCGGGAAGTACAAAGATTTCATTGAGACGAAAAAAGCGATCGATGTCTCAGGCGCCGATGTCGTGACCGTCGCGGTCCGCCGCGTCAATATTACGGATCGTTCCAAGGATAATCTTTTAGATTACTTAGATCCGAAGAAATATACCATTCTGCCGAATACGGCCGGATGTTATACCGTGGAAGATGCCTTGCGTTATGCGCGCTTGGCGCGCGCGGCGGGTGTATCTGATCTCGTGAAGCTGGAAGTGATCGGGGATGAGCGAACGCTCTTTCCGGATACGGCGGGCTTGATTGAAGCGGCTAAGATTTTGGTCAAAGAAGGATTCATCGTGCTGCCGTATACGAACGACGATCCGATCGTGGCCAAGAAGCTGGTCGATATCGGCTGTCCGGCTGTGATGCCGCTGGCGGCGCCGATTGGATCGGGGCTCGGCATCCGGAATCCATACAATCTTAAAATCATCCTCGAGACGGTGAACGTGCCGATTATTGTCGATGCCGGCGTAGGGACGGCATCCGATGCGGCCTTGGCGATGGAGTATGGGGCCGATGCGGTGTTGATGAATACGGCTATTGCCGGCGCCAAAGATCCCATCATGATGGCAGAGGCCATGAAGTATGCCATCGAAGCCGGCCGGCTGGCGTATAGAGCGGGTCGCATTCCGAGGAAGTTGTATGCGACCGCAAGCAGCCCCATCGAAGGCATGCTGTAGCGGATGCTGAAAAAGTTCCCTAACTGCGTTCTCGCCTCTGAAACATCCTCTAGTGTAGACCAAAGGCTACGTCTTCGGTTTTTCGTCGGCTGCGACCTTGTTGGATGACCTTTTTGAGCATCCCGCCGGAGAATCCATATATGCCTCTCGCCCATGTCCCGTGTTGATTTTTCTCTCTACCTGATTACCGATCGCCGACAGACTGCGGGGAGGTCGCTTCTTTCCGTACTCGATCACGCCTTGACCGCCGGCGTAAAAGCCGTGCAACTGCGCGAGAAGGATCTTGACACAAGGTCTCTGCTTGAACTGGCGGGTGAAGCCCTGTCGCTCACGCGAAAGCATGGAGCCTTACTCTTCATCAACGATCGTGTCGATCTCGTGATGGCCCTCGGGGCGGATGGCGTTCATCTTCGATCCGACAGCATGCCTATCCGGGCAGCACGCCATGTGCTCGGGCCCAATCGCTTGATCGGTGCGTCCGTGCATCGCGTCGAGGAAGTGCTCAAGGCTGAGACTGAGGGGGCGGACTTCGCCGTTCTTGGGCCGATCTATGACACGCCCTCGAAACGTCTGTATGGGGATCCGATCGGGTTGCGCGCTCTTGAAGAAGCGACTCAGCAAAGTCATCTGCCGATCTTTGCCATCGGCGGAATTTCTCTGCCACGCATCCAAGAGGTGCGTCGCGCCGGTGCGCAGGGGGTCGCGCTCATTTCTGCCATCCTCTTGGCTGAAGATGTCCAACGGGCTACAGGCTTTCTCCTCCACGCCCTGCAGACAAGTGATTAAAGACTTCAATAGCTGTGGTCTCCGGCACGAGACCGTGCCGATCGTATCTGTGCAGTTGACCCTTTTCGAGAATCGATGATAAGATTTGCTCACGTTGAGCGACGCGTTGTTATCAGCTGTCACTGACCGGAGACAATTCAATGGCCGATTCCAAGCGGGGTCAGGGCCGGCTCAGCTCCTTCCGTGCATCCGTTAAGAAAATCACCCAACGCTTGTCAGACGGAGATGTAGACGCCGTGCAAAAAAAAGACGAGCACTCACGAGAAGTTGAGAAGCTGCAGATTCAGATTGAAACGATGCAGGACGAACTGCGTCAGCTCTACCAGTCTCGGTCTCAATTAGATCACGCGCATAAGCAGAACGAAAAACTGACGGCGACGTTGCAGGAAGCGAAGGCGCAGATTCAGGCTTTGCGCGCCGAAGTAGAAAAATTGACTGCCCCGCCGAATACCTACGCGATCTTTTCCAGCATGAATGACGATTCGACCGCCAACATTTATGTCTCTGGACGAAAGATGAAGGTCAGCCTGCATCCTTCCATTAAGCCGGAGATGTTACGCAAGGGGCAGGAGGTCATCCTCAACGAAGCGTTCAACGTCATTGAAAGTCGCGGGTTCGACGGTCAGGGCGAGGTCGTGCGGTTGAAAGACCTGTTAGAGGGCAATCGAGCCCTGGTTACGCTGCATTTCGATGAAGAGAAGGTGACGGAACTGGCCGAGCCGCTCGCGTCCCAACGGCTGAGTGTGGGCGATCATCTGCTGTATGATGCACGCTCCGGCTATGTCGTCGAGAAGCTTCCGAAGTCCGAGGCGGAAGAACTCGTGCTTGAAGAAGTGCCCGATGTCGATTACGAACACATCGGTGGCCTGGCCAAGGAAATCGAACAAGTACGGGATGCGGTGGAGTTGCCGTTTCTCTATCCCGACCTCTTCGCCGAACACAAGTTGAGCCCTCCAAAAGGAGTGCTGCTCTATGGTCCTCCCGGATGCGGAAAGACACTCATCGCGAAAGCTGTGGCGAATTCCATTGCCAAGAAGCTTGGACATTTGGCCGGCAAAGAGATGCGCAGCTTTTTTCTTCACGTCAAAGGCCCGGAGCTGCTGAATAAGTACGTCGGTGAATCCGAACGGCAAGTGCGCGAGGTCTTTAAGAAGGCGAAGGAGCGCGCGGCCGAAGGGCATCCCGTCATTGTGTTTTTCGACGAGATGGACGCTTTGTTCCGCACACGGGGAACGGGTATTTCTTCCGATATCGAATCGACCATCGTGCCTCAGTTCCTTTCGGAGATCGACGGCGTCGAGCGTTTGCGAAATGTCATCGTCATTGGGGCGAGCAATCGGCAGGATCTCATCGATCCCGCTGTGCTGCGGGCCGGCCGCCTGGACGTGAAGATCAAGATTTCTCGCCCCGACATGAATGCCGCGCGTGAGATTTTTTCGAAGTATCTCGCAACGGAATTGCCGTATGCGGATGAAGAAGTGACCCGGCATACCGGCGATCGCCGGGCGATGGTCGATCGCTTCATTCAAGCGACGGTCGAAGGCATGTATGCCACATCGGAAGAGAATAAATTTCTTGAAGTCACCTACGCGAACGGCGAAAAAGAGACTTTGTATTTTAAGGATTTTTCGAGCGGCGCGCTCATTGAGGGCATCGTGTCCCGCGCGAAAAAGTACGCGATCAAGCGCGCCATTGCCAACGAAGGCAAGGGGCTTCGTAGTGAGGATCTGATGCGTGCGGTTCGAGATGAATTCAAAGAGCATGAAGACCTTCCCAATACTACGAATCCCGATGACTGGGCGAAAATCGCCGGCAAAAAAGGGGAGAAGATTATTCATGTCCGGACGATCACGACCGGATCGACGGAGTCTCGCCAAATTGAAACGATTACCACCGGTCATTATTTCTAACAGCAGTCCGGCCGCGGGAGGATGAGTGATATCGCAACGAGTACTGGGAACGGAAACGGAATTCGGCATCGCCACAAGGGATGCCGAATCCCTTGATCCGGTTTCCAATTCCATTCAATTGATCGGGCACTATCCGCTGTTGCCCTCGCCTCAAGCCATCTGGGATTACGAACACGAGAACCCGCTGCTCGATATTCGTGGCTTCGAAGCAGAAGGGGAACGTGAGCGGCCAGGACCCGACTATAATCGTCTCTTAAATAAAGTGCTGGCGAATGGGGGGCGTTTGTATGTTGACGGCGCGCATCCTGAATACTCAACACCCGAATGCGCGAATGCCCGGGAGCTCGTCGCATTCGAGCGTGCCGGCGAGCGCATTGCTGCCGATTGCTTGCGCGCCATGGCCAAAGCGCGTGGTGGGGACAAGTTCGTGCTCTACAAGAACAACACGGACGGGAAGGGCAACAGTTACGGCTATCACGAGAATTACCTCTTGGAACGATCCGTTCCTTTCGATCGCATCGTCCGTGTCCTGATTCCCTTCTTCGTGACCCGACAGATCTATGCCGGTTCCGGCAAGGTCGGTGCGGAAAATCAAGGCCATCCCGCCGATTACCAGCTTTCTCAGCGCGCGGACTTTTTCGAATGCCTCGTCGATCTGAATACGATGGTCAAGCGTCCGATTATCAATACCCGTGACGAGCCGCATGCGGAGCCGTCGAAATACCGCCGTTTCCATGTCATCGTCGGCGACGCGAATATGGCCGAGCTGTCCACCTATCTCAAGCTCGGCGCCACGTCGATCGTGCTGGATCTGTTAGAAGCGGGAGCGGAGATTCCGACGATCGAGCTGGACGATCCGGTGCGGGCGATCAAAGAGGTTTC
>DATEPO010000168.1:0-7682 GCA_035273145.1 Nitrospiraceae bacterium | reverse complement strand
ATGACGCGTTCACCAAAGGCATAGCAAAACGGACAATTGAAATCGCTGTACAAAATAAAGTCGAGAGTCATCGATACTTCACGGCTAAGTAGGTGGTCGTTGGGCCAGCAGCAAGCCGATTTTGGCGCCGAAGACACTGAGGCCGATAAACAAGAAGGCTGCCGTGGTCCAGGATGCGATTTGCACAATAGCCGACCCGAGGCTGTACTGCCACACCAACGCCGCCACTAGCGCCAGGCCAATGGTGCCGAACGTCAAGGTCGCGACCTGCACGATGCGCCATCGCCCGGCGATCGCTGTGAGCGTGGCTAAGTACGGTCCGCGCTTTTTATTGCTGGGGACCCGGCCGACTGCAAGACTGATGGGCAGCAGGTGCGACAGCGCGCCGACGATGGTCTGGAGAACAAAGCCGATGAGCGCCAAGTGGGTATAGGCGACCAGGTGCAGCCGACCGAACGGGACGCCGGGAGGGTCCCACAAAAAATTCGCGGACACTAAGATGCCGGTCGCCACAGTCAGGACTAAGAACAAGGTGGCCAAGAGAAAATGATCGGAGGCGATGTTCGACGGGCGGCCGGCCTCCATCCAGGTCCTCAAGATGTTGTAGCTATACAGGAGGACACCGGCGAGTAAAATCACACCGGCTCCAATTTGCACCCAGAGATTCGAGAGAAGAAACCCGGTGACGAGCAGGACGACAGCCAACGGTAGGATGAAAAAGGTGATGCGCGCGAGGCGCCCGCTATGCAGCCGCGTATTCAACACGGTCGGAAGCAGATTGTGCATGGTGCCGATGATGGTCAGCGTGACGAAGCCGAGCAGATTGAGATGGATATGCGCGAGCCGGCCTTGCCCGAGGAACGCGACGGGAAGGACGCGGAACGCCATCGCAAGCCCCATACCGAGCCCCGCCAATACGGCGACCAGCGCAATGCCGTAAAACCAGAGATTCAGCGGGGGCGACATCAAGCTGCTTCGAGATTGCCGGATCGCATCCGTCAAGAGCGACAGAAATGCCACGAGCACCAAGAGGCCGGATACGCCGACGACCGTATAGTGCTGCAGCCAGAAGCCGACGAGGATACCGATCGTTCCCACATTCATGAAGGCGAACAAGACCGGGTGCGATTCGGGTCGATCTCGACCGGACATGAGCAGGGGTGGAATAAACGCCAGCATGGCGCCAAGGATCATCTGCGCGACGCCGCCGATGAGCGCGCCATGCACATGCAGCAGGCGCAGCATCGGCTGCAGGGGAATGCTTCGTGTCATGCTGAGAAACAAGAAGATGCCGACAAGCGATGAGAGCATGAGCCAGGCAAATCCGGTGAGCAAGAACAGCGGGGGGCGAAACAGCAGAGGCTTCATGCGCTGCGATTCATTATTCGGGAAGGAAATAAAAGTGATTCGTCGGGCCTTTGCCATGGCCGATGGCCAGGCTGTGCCGGATCGCTTCGGTCAGGTAGGTCTTCGCCGTCTGGACGGCATCGGGCAGCGCTTTGCCCCTTGCCAATTGTGCGGCAATGGCTGAAGCAAATGTACACCCCGTGCCATGCGTGTGGGGGGTGTCGATGAATTCGCCTTTGAAGATGTTAAAGAACTTCCCATCGTACAGGACATCCGTCGCGCGTTCGGTCATCAGATGGCCGCCCTTGATCAGGACATTCTTGCACCCCAGCCTGTGAATCACCTTTGCCGCCTGGCGCGCATCCGCAACCGACTTGATCGGCAGGCCGGAGAGCTGCTCCGCTTCAGGCACATTGGGCGTGATGACCAGAGCCATCGGTACCAACTCGCGTTTCAAGGCGTCCATCGCGTCGAGTTTCAATAATGGATGTCCGCTTTTGGAGGCCATCACAGGATCGACCACTAAATTGAGCACATTCTGCGGCCGAAGCATTCGCGCCACCGTCCCTATGATGGCCGCAGACGACAACATCCCCGTCTTTACCGCCGCCACGTCGAAATCATCAAACACCGCATCGATCTGCGCCTCGATAATGGAGGCCGGCAGCTCGAACACGTCCGTCACTTCTTCCGTATTCTGTGCCGTGATCGCCGTAATGACCGACATTGCAAACACGCCGTTCGCCGACATCGCCTTAATATCCGCCTGAATTCCCGCACCGCCGCCAGAGTCCGAACCGGCTATGGTGAGTACTTGTTTCATCTGAGGCCTTACCGGGTTTCCAATGTAAATTGAGCGCTCATGATATCACGTACGTTCGCCGACTTTTACCATTTTCACGTTTCCTTTCTGCGCTTCCATTCGTGCGGCCGTATTCCTCTTCCTCATCGGCTGCGATGTCAGCTCTTCATTCTTGTCCTTGCCGCATGTCATTGCACGCGAAGTTGACGGCCGGCGTTTTGGAACACTGGTTTTCTTGATGCGCCTTCGAGATATGCATGATACAAGAATCCATGACTTCGCGTTGGCCGCTGCCGCAATCTGACTATTGGTCTACGCCGTTTGCCGAGGCTTTGCTCCATCACTTGAATCTGAAGCCAGGAGTGAGCATCCTGGATATTGCCTGCGGCGAGGGACTTCCTGCATTTCATCTTGCCGAGCAAATAGGTCCCACGGGGCGGGTGCTGGGCATCGACATCAGTCCGCATCGGATCGCTAGGGCCCGCGCCATTCAAGGCCCGCATCTACCATGGCTGCGTTTCGACTGCCTCGATATGCGCGCGCTGCCTTCCACGTTGCCTGCCGTGGATCGGATTACGGGCAATCTTTCCGTCATGTTCTTGCGGCCACACCGTTTCGAAGCCGTTCAAGGCTTAGTCAACCATCTCAATCCGGGCGGTCAACTCGTGCTGACCTTTCCATCGCTCGGTACATTCGACTCACTGTGGCGTCGAATCGATCACGAAATGGCGGCACGGAACCTGACCAGAGAGCGAGAACGATTGGCGGCCTATGTGGCCGAACGGCCGTCTGCAGAAGAGGGCCGAGGATGGCTGAACACATTAGGGCTCGAACGAATCGAGGTGGCTGAATGGCCTCTTGAAGTGAAGACCGGACCGGGTGAAAGCTTTCTGTATCATCCACTGCTGCGCGGCGGCTTTCTCGACGATGCGTTTGAATGCTTCGACGACCCCCATCTTGCCGATCAAGTCATGCAGACGGTGGCTGAAGATGTGTCGAGCTTCACGCCGTTAATTGCCCAGCGGTGTGTGTTGTCGGGATGGAAAAGGAAAGAGGAGGGAGCAGCCTAACATCCTTCTTGATCGCAGAGCGCGCACGATCAGAATGTGCTCGCTCGATGCGCTCAGTGAAGGATAGTCAGGCTACTCCCTCCGAGAGGGGGAAGGGTGAAAAAATGGAGGGAGCCGGTCAGATCGCCCTTCTTGATTGCACCATTGCGCTCAGTGAAGGGTCGACCTGGCCGCTTCTTCCGGGAGAGGAGAGGTGGCAGCCCGATGAAGAGGAGAAGCGGCCTGGCATCCTTCTTGATCGCAGCGTGCGGAGCAGACAAACGATTTTCGAATAACGGTTAATGTTTTACAAATAACCGAAGCCTTGATGAAAGGATCGCGGGATTCGGCGATGTCCTTTGACCTTTTTCAGTCGGGCCAAACATCGCGTCTTTCGCGATCACTAGGGGCTCGGAGCAACATCCGGAGTGGCAATTTCGACGACGTAGCCTTCATCGTCCATCAGGAGGACGACTGCTTCGTTGTCTTTGAGCCGATCGAGCTTCTGAAGCGGTGGACGGATTGGGAGGATCCGCTCCTCCTTATCGGGCGGGAGCGTCACCTTGATTCCATTTTCCGACGCCGTTCCTAAGTAAACCGCGCGCACCTGCTCGTGGGCTCCCTTCACCCGAGCCGCTTTATTGTTGATCGCGGATTGGTGCACGGCTTCTTCGCTCCCGAGCTGCGCATCCACAAGTTGACCCGTTTCATCGGCTAGGAAAATCGCATCAGCGCCAATCGGCATGGCGCCCAGTTTCCCTCGCGCGCGTGATGCAATCCGATAGCTCTGCTCCCGGTCTCCACTTCGCACCACGGCCTTGTCCGAGCCGACCGTCAGAGGCTCGATTAACTGTCCTTTTATGACGCGATGCTTGGATTGTCCCTTCCCGTGATGATAATCCACGACGGCATTATGGTCATTCATTGCCACCACGATGGGATCACCGACATGGAACTCCAAGCCCTTATCGACAGCCGGTTTCAGCGGGAGATAGAGCGGTTCGGGATTACCGATATTCACTTGAATTTGATCGGCTCGAATCGCAGTGATACGTCCATCTACCAAACGTTCTCCAGGAATGTGATCCTTCGTCACATGGGAGACGGTGGTCTCATGCTCAATCACTCCGGATTGCGTGGACCCGTCGGCCGATGTTATTGACGCCGGCGGCGCAGATTGTCTTATGGACGACGAGGGGTTGGCGGAGTGAGCGGAGCGTGAGGGAGTCGAGCTCGCACATCCTGCCGTAAAACAAATCAGCACAAGCCCTACCGACCACGATACCCGAACGACACGCGTGCCTGGTACGATCCGCATTATGGACCTCCATGGATGTTCATTGGACCACAGTCCGTCGCGCTGAATGAAACTGCCCGGCATCTTTGCCTCTCTACTTTGACTCGAAAGAGTCATGATCCGTGACAATCGAACGCCCCGGAGCAAAGATGCACAGGTAGATCTGACCGACCCGTCATTCGCAAAAGATGAATCCCAACAACCGTGGCCGAATCCGAGTTCTTCATTCAGTACGATCGAAGTGTCGGATGTGCCTCGATAGACGCCGCTTCCGAGCTCAACGCAACGGCCGCCTACGCATGAGATAAGCTAGTCCGCCAAATAGCCCAACCAAAAATGCCAGCCTGTACACCTCTGACCTCCACTCTTTATCGGCCGGTATTACTGCCGCCTTTCATGTCCTTCTTTTGCATTTGGCTCCCTTGAGAGTCATGGGGGCCGAGATGACTATCCCGTCCGGAAGTGAGATCGGCTCCCGTATTACGTTGCGGAGTCATCGGTTGTTGATTGATCAGATCTTGCGCTTGTTGCGTTTTATCGGAACGCTGCTGCTGGAATGTCTGCGCATCCACTTGCCCCCCGCCGCTACTACTCCCCTGCCGGCCGCTCTCGGCAGCGAAGGTGGGAAGACTCAATGCGACCACGCCGATCAGTGACAGCATACTACCAGCAAATTTTCCGGTGATTGTCATGCAACCCTCCTTGTTGTTCTCTTCCTGCACACCATACAACGAACGAGAAGTTCAGATCTGTCAGCGAAAGAGAGCCGCTCACTAAGGAAATGACCCTCAAGAGGCACGCTGAAAATAAGGTGTGGATCAACCTCCACTTCTCCTCTTTAATAGTAGGCAGGGTGTGACTTCCAGCACCTCGTAAACATCCAGTCTTCATAATATGTGTTCTAGAGCATCTGCCCGCATGTTACCCCACCTCGTCCTCTCGCCTTATGGGCGAAGATCCTCAGCATGACCAAGGGGAAAAATCATCATTCCCTTAGGTCGTCAGTCTCTCGTGCACAACCTTTTCAGAATCTTCGTACGTCACAGGACTGCCTTTGACAGCCATTGATAGCGACACGTATTTCATGGAAGCTCTGATCGCAACGGGCCATGGCGACGACTACGATTAACCCTATATGGCTTGCCACGACAGTTACAAAGGAGGGATCTTATGAACAGACAGTCCATAGTGACAACAGTCGTCGCGGTGAGTGTGATGTGGATCGGAATCGGCAGTGTCGAGGCCGGGTCAGGTAAGCAGTCCGGGCAACAAAAGGTGGATGAGCAGATGGGGCAAGGCGGCAACGCCATGGGGGTTCCCGTCCCTGGTTCTGTATCGGATATGGAAAAGACTGAAAAAGAACCCGACGTGTCGAAAATTAAATCTTCAAAAACCATCTCTCAGCTTCCTTACTCTGTAGAAGGCGAGATACTAAAAATTGATGGTGAAACGTATCGGATTGGCGGAAAGTCGGGAGACGAAGTCAGTTTAGTGGTCAATAAAGATACGAACCTGGATTGCGCGGCTGCCTCGCAACGAAGCGGCTCGAGCTCCTCGTCGGAGGTCATTAGTAGCGACCGCTTGCAGGCAAAGGACCAGGCTCCCAAAGCAAGCGAACAACAAATAGCTCAAGGGCAGCAGCAGGATGAAACGGCTCGCGGTTCAGGTTTTCGCATTGGGACGTGTAATTTCCAGACGGGAGATCGTGTGAAGGCTGAAATCGATGACAACGGTCGAGCGACGACGCTTAAGTATGTAGCGGCTGGGTCCTCGTCAAGCATGAGCAATTCCGACATGCACACCGGACAACAGAGCCGCTAAAGAAAAGATGTGCCTGCGCCCCGATTGTGGAGACAAAGAGGGCGCGACCGCCGATATATAAGTGGTCGCGCCCTCGTCTCTCCGGTTCTTCATAATGTGCTGAGGCGGTCTCCATTCATCTCCACTGCAGTACCCTACGCCAAAACATCTAGGCCTTCTCACGCTCTTGCAGGATTATGAGCGGATGATAGTATGCATCGGCTTCCTGCCTCACCGACAAGAGAAGGACATTTTTGCTGACGCGAAATCTTACATGTCTATGGTGCAGTCAGCTTCTGTCTCAAATTGCCGATGGGATCACTAAACTCGCACTTCTTTGGTTTGTCTATTCCGTCACCGGCTCCGCCTTGCAAACGACTGCCGTTGCGATTCTGCAAACCGTCTCCTCGGTCGTCTGCACGCCGCTGATCGGCCTTCTCGTCGATCGGCTGCCGAAGAAGCCCATTCTGGTCATCACAGATTTATTGCGAGGTATTATTCTCGGTGTCGTGCCGTGGCTGCTTCCTCTCGACGGACTGACCGTTGATGTCGTCTACCTCCTCGTGTTCCTGTATGGCGTCGCTTCGGCCGTCTTCACGCCGGCCCTGTCGGCCTCTATGCCGCATCTTGTCACGGCGGAGCATTTCACCGCAGGTAATGCCTTGCTTCAAAGCACCACCAGCATCGGGATCATTCTTGGCCCGATTATGAGCGGCATCGGCATTGCCGCGCTCGGTCCGAAAGATGTGCTGTCGCTGAATACCCTGACATACCTTGCCTCTGTCGCCCTCTTACTCCCCATGAGATTTCGTGCACTCAAGAGCAGGGAAGAAGGCGCCACGCAAAGCCTGCCGATCGCCATGCTGGAGGCCTTTCGGTTCACCTTTCACGCTTCACCCGCTCTGGCGCGTTTGATTGTCATCGCCTCGCTCTACACGTTCGGCACCGCGGCCCTGACCACCTTGTTGCCGGTCTATGGGAAAAGTTTGTTCCATTTCGGTCCTGTCGAGGTCGGCTATTTTTGGTCTTCACTTGGTGTCGGGTTCCTCATCGTCTCCCTCGCCTTGCTTCCCATATCGCGATGGCCTCTTCGTGCTCGGTTGTACCTCGTGACGGCCTCCAGTTGTATAGCAGGCGTCGCGCTCATTCTGCTGATCGAGACCACGACGCCGATCGCCGCCTTTACGCTGATGGCGGTCGTCGGGGCAGGGCTCGGTACACTGACGCCCGTGGCGTGGGGCATATTGCAAGAACTGTCGCCGCTATCGATGTTAGGGCGAGTCATGGGCTTCTACACGGCCATGGCTATGATGACCTCGTTGCTCGGGATCTGGTTCTTCGGATGGGTGACCCAATCAGGCGGCGAAGCCGTCGGCCTATTGGGCAT
>DATEPO010000167.1:0-27853 GCA_035273145.1 Nitrospiraceae bacterium | reverse complement strand
ACTCCGTTCACCATTCAGGCCGAGGAACCGGCGCCGCCGGGCGTACTCGAGCGCCTCGATACGCTGGAAAAAAAGGTCGACATGCCCGGCATCTGGAAGACCTTGGGCTTGAAACTGTCCGGGTTTGTCGACCTCGCCTATACGCACAATTTTAATAACCCAGCCAGCGATCTGAATCAGCTCCACATTTTTGATACGAACGCCAATGCCTTTATGCCCCATCTCGCGCAACTCGTCCTCGAACGGCCGGCGGATGCCGGGGGCTCCCTGCTTGAGCGAGCCGGCTTTCGGGCACGGCTCAACTTCGGACTCGATTCGCGGGTCACGCGCGCGCGGACCAATTTTCAGACAGGGACCACCAACAATGAGTTGGATTTTCAAGAACTGTACGCCCAATATATTATCCCGATCGGAAACGGCCTCGACGTGAAGTTCGGCAAGATCAATACGTTGATCGGCTATGAGCTCATTAATAGCTGGGAGAATCCAAATTTTTCCCGTTCGTTCATGTTCGGATTGGGGCAAGCCTTTACGACGACCGGCATACGCTTCAGCTACCAGTTCAATCCGGTCGTCCTGGCCACATTCGGCGTGGTCAACGGGTGGGACAATGTTGACGAGAATAATCGAGGCAAGACCATTGAATGGTTAGTCGCGCTGACGCCGCATCCGCGATTCGGCCTCAGTTGGTACGGCTCGTACGGTCCGGAGCAAGCGAACCGGGCGTTCGGCGATCCGGCCAGCGGCAGTCTGCCCGGAAATCCATCAGCCAAACGGTTTGCGAACGGGTTGATCTTCACGGCGAAGATCTTGGATCAGACGACCGTAGTGTTGGAGCCATACTATGTGAACGAAGCAAGTAATCCGGCCGTCGCAGCCAACCCGGCTCTGAAAGCCAATGCCCGGTGGGACGGCATCGCCGCGTACGCGATTCATGATTTCAGCGATCAGTGGAGTTTTCGGCTGCGTGGAGAGATCTTCGAGGATGCCGGGGGATCACGAACATGTGGAGGAACGTTGAATAATGCCGGAGGCACGAATACATGTTTTGGAGCGACGAATACGACGGCGGCGACGCCCGTGGCGCAAACCCTCTGGGAAGTCACTCCGACCCTCCAATTTAAGCCCGTTTCGTCGCTGATCACCCGCCTGGAATTCCGCTACGACAAGTCGAACAAGAACGTATTCCAATACGGCACCGCCCCGACCAATCACCAGGAAACGGTGTCCGTTGAAGTGATTTATTTGTTTTAACGCCAGAGAGACAACCGGGAGGACTTCATGACACGATCACCCATATTGCGGAGCGTTCGACTTGCCCTTGTCTGCTTGGCCGGGCTCATGGCCTCCGCTGCAGTCTTTGCGGAAGAGCCGCCGGTACCTGCTTTGGTCGAAGCACCTACGGCTGCCGCCGCCGCTTCAGCCGTCCCTGCAAAGATCGACTCAGGCGATACGGCCTGGTTGCTGATGTCCTCTGCACTGGTGCTGGCCATGACGGCTCCCGGACTCGCCATTTTTTATGGGGGCATGGTGCGGAAAAAGAATGTACTGAACACGCTCATGCAGTGCTTCATCATTCTCTGCCTCATCAGCCTGCAATGGGTGCTGTGGGGGTATTCCCTTTCATTCGGCCCCGATAAAGGACACATCATCGGGGGACTCGAATGGGCGGGCCTGACGAACGTAGGGCTGGAGCCCAATCCTGATTATGGCGCGACCGTGCCGCACCAAGCCTTCATGGTTTTTCAACTAATGTTCGCCGTCATCACGCCGGCACTCATTACCGGCGCATTTGCGGAGCGGATGAAGTTTACCGCCTTTCTCGCATTCGTCCTTCTGTGGTCCACATTCATTTACGATCCGCTGGCCCATTGGGTGTGGGCGGTGGGAGGCTGGATGCGAAATTTGGGAGCGCTAGATTTTGCGGGCGGAACAGTCGTCCACATCAGCTCGGGGATCGCCGGCCTGGCATGCGCCCTCGTGTTTGGCAGACGTGTCGGCCATGGCAGTGAAGCGATGCCTCCGCATAATTTGCCCATGACTGTCATTGGGGCCGGCCTCCTGTGGTTCGGATGGTTTGGGTTCAATGCAGGAAGCGCCATCAGCTCCGGCGCTTTAGCCACGAGCGCGTTCGTCGTGACCAATACGGCCACGGCCGCCGCGGCGCTCGCCTGGATGCTGTTCGAGTGGACGTACTATGGACGACCGACCGTGCGCGGAGCCGCGAGCGGGGCCGTCGCGGGTCTCGTGGCAATTACCCCCGCGTCCGGATACGTCGGCCCCCTGGCCGCCATTCTGATCGGCATCGGCGCGGGACTGATCTGTTACGGCGCCGTTCTGCTTAAAAACCGGTTTCGTTATGACGATGCGCTCGATGCGTTTGCCATACACGGCGTGGGAG
The DNA here is from genome assembly GCA_035273145.1 of Nitrospiraceae bacterium. Classification (GTDB taxonomy): domain Bacteria; phylum Nitrospirota; class Nitrospiria; order Nitrospirales; family Nitrospiraceae; genus JAICXS01. The sequence continues at coordinate 25,452 of DATEPO010000167.1, read as the reverse complement.
GAACGTGGGGGGCGCTGGCCACCGGTCTCTTTGCCAGCAAGGCGATTAATCCGGCCGGAGCCGATGGACTGTTCTTCGGCAACCCGGCTCAATTGGGCATTCAAATTGTGGCCGTGCTCGTGTCCTGGGTCTTTGCGTTCGTCGGCACGTACGGCTTGCTCAAAGTCATTGATTTTTTCATTGGACTCCGTGTGGGGAAAGACGAGGAGGTCATGGGCTTAGACCTCAGCCAGCACAATGAAGCGGCGTACTCCTAATGCTTGCTGGAACCCGGACAAGTCACGAGCGAGGGAGTGAAGGAGGCCCCGGATGAAACTGATCGAAGCGATGATCAAGCCGTTTAAACTGGCTGAGGTGAAGGACGCTTTGCTTGAAATTGGGGCCAAGGGCATGACGGTCACCGAAGTGAAAGGATTCGGCCGTCAGAAGGGTCATAAAGAGACATACCGCGGGACGGAATATACGATCGAATTCGTGCCGAAGATCAAGATTGAAGTCGCGGTCGCCGATGAGCAGGTCGCTCGCGCCATCGAGACGATTTGCAGGATGGCACGAACCGGGAGTATCGGGGACGGCAAGATCTTTGTTCGCGATCTGCACACCGCCGTCCGCATCCGAACAGGGGAAACTGGAGACCCCGCATTATAGATGTCATGGTGATGCAGTATCGCCCGGTATAGCCGTTACTGGCGCGGCGCCTGACCGGTCAACGCAAGCGCTTGATTTTGATGAAAGACGTAACGCTGCTCCATATCCGCCGCTTTTCGACGATGTTCCTGCGCTGCGGTAATGAATCCATTCCGCCGGAATCCTTTCGGGTCCATGAGAGGAGTGATGGCTTCCGCCCGTTGCTCATGCTGAGCGGCAATTTCCGCTTGCGATTGGGCTTCACGGCCATACAGACCGGCGGCAAATAAGTGTTCTTCCGCGGTAAGCGGGTGGTCGGTTCCAATTGCAGCGTGCAAGTTGCTATCGAGATTGGTCGCACATCCGATTGCGCCAAGCAGCGCGCTCCCTACAAGCACAAGCCGAAGATTTGTTTTCCACAGGTCTTGCCAACGATGGTCCATGACAGCCCCCCTTCTCAGAGTCTTTTTATGATGACAGTATCTCAAAGGATGGAGCGAATGTAGTATCAGGAGAACCCTGAGAAGGCCGGCAAAAAGACCTGAGGAGGACCTGAAATCAGCCTGATTTAAAGGCTAAAGGCTAAGATGGGCGGAGAGCCGGATTACGAATCCGACGTGATCAGCCCAATTCTAATGGCATAACGCACAAGGCCGGCGACATCATGAATCCCCAGGCGATTCATGATTTCCATGCGATGCGTTTCAATGGTCTTGACGCTCACCGAGAGCCTCTGGGCCATGTCTTTCGTCGAGTGCCCTTCGGCGATCAATTGCAAAATCTCCCGCTGTCGCGGCGTTAATTCTTGAACCGCCAACGGTTTGGCTCCGCCGTGGTGCAAATACTCCTGAACGAGCTGCTTCGAAACGGCGGGCGTCAAATACGTTTCATTTCGCATGACGGCTTTAATGGCTAGTTCCAATTCGGCAGGATCGGCTCCTTTCTGTAAGTATCCGGACGCGCCGACGCTCAACGCTTGCCGGACATAGTCTTCGTTCGTATACATGGACAGGATAATGAGACGGACCGAGGGGGACTGTTTGAGAATGCGAACAGCCGCGTCCAATCCGTTCAGACCGGGCATCGCAATATCCATCAACACGACATCGGGTTGATGGCGCTGTGTCGCCTCGACGGCTTCATCTCCGCTTCCTGCTTCTGCAACCACCTCGATTCCTCCCAGGCTATTCAATAAGGCTCGTAAGCCTGCCCTGACGAGAGCATGGTCGTCTGCAAGAAGGACCCGGATTCTGCTGGACTCCACGTTATTCCTTCCCGCGCGTGTCTGAAGGCAGTGGAATAGACGCCGTGACTTCGGTTCCTGTTCCGGGACTGGAACGGATACTGAGGCGGCCTTCAAGGAGACGGATGCGTTCCTCCATGCCGAGCAACCCCAAGCTCTGGCCTTGCGCGGCTCGCTGCTGTGCATGCATGACGTCGAACCCTACGCCATCATCACGGACGACGATAGACAATTCGCGGTCATCTCTGTGAAGGGCCACGCTGACGTGACGCGCCCTTGCATGGCGCATCGCATTGGTCACCGCTTCCTGAACGACTCGATAGCAGGTCACCGCCATGTCGGCGGGGAGATGGGACAACGAATCCTCCGCGAGGATGTCCGCTTCCCATCCGGCCCGCTCCGCCTGACGGGTGACATACCATCTCACCGCCGACACCAGCCCGAGGTCATCCAAGAGCGACGGGCGTAAATCCAAGGACAAATCGCGAACGTGCTGCATGATATGGTCGATGATGTTGATGCTGTCCGAAAGGGATGGAGCGATGTGCGGCGCGTCGATCCCTCGCTGGAGCGTTTGCAGATTCATCTTGACGGCAGTGAGGGCCTGCCCGATTTCGTCATGCAGGTCACGCGAAAGATGCCGGCGTTCTTGTTCCTGCACGTCCATAAGTCGTTGTGACAACGCTTGCAGCCGCTCGTGGGTCTGCCGAAGGGCGGCTTCAGCCTGCTTGCGATCCAAATAGGACGAGACACTATCCGCGAGCGAATTGATCAGATCGCGTTCCTCGGCGAGGAAAGGCCCCTCCACCTCCGGGGATTTCTCCTCGAGATACACCACCTCGATGATCCCGTTTTGGCCTGTATTTGTTTTTATCGGGGCGCTCTGCACCCATGGCGTGGGTCTAAAGTTTGAGGTCACAAATTCTCTTCCGTCGAAGACGATGCGCGCGGCGGTGACTTCCGGATATTGCCATGCCGGCGGCAGCAAACCGACGATGTCTTGCAGCACCTCCGAGGAAGACTTGGCACTGTCTTGCACCACTCGCACGGCCTTGTGCAAGGCCGTCAATTCTTTGATGCGTTCTTGAAGATTGTGAAGCAGCCGTTCTTGGTTGCCCATTTCGCTTGTCGACCTCTTCCATGCTGACCGTCACAGTCTCCAGTATAGATCATACGCCATTGAGTCCACTCATTCACGACAGTTCATCATTAACACCGCCGCTCCTTGGATCGTTCCATTCTTCAGTGCATGTAACGCGTGATTGGCCTCTTCCAATGGGAACCGCCGCGTATGCGTGCGAATGGGGATGGCAGCGGCTTCTCGCAGCAAATCGAGGCCGTCTTGCCTGGTGTTGGCGGTGACGCTACGGAGCACGCGTTCGCCGAACAGTTCACGATCATAGTCGATGGAAGGAATCGGCGACATGTGGATACCGGCGCAGGCCACGGTCCCGCCTTTGTCCAACGCCCGAAGCGCGGGAATCACAATCTCTCCTGCAGGGGCGAAGACGATGGCGCCATGCAGTTTTTCAGGAGGAATATCGGTCGCGCCGCCGACCCATGCGGCGCCCAATTCGCGGGCGAGGGCTTGATGCTCTTCTTTTAAGGAACAGACAAAGATAGAACATCCCCACTGGCGCGCGACCTGAATCGTAATGTGAGCCGATGCGCCGAATCCATACAGGCCGAGTCGCTGGCCGGGCTGCACGCCGCTGAGGCGGAGGGCGCGATAGCCGATAATGCCGGCGCACAGCAATGGCGCAGCTTCTTCATCCGTGAAGACGGCGGGAATCGGATAGGCAAAACGCTCAGGCACGACGGCATACTCTGCGTAGCCGCCGTCGACATCGTAGCCGGTGAATGTCGGCGACGAGCAGAGATTCTCTCGCCGGCTTCGGCAGAATTCACACCGTCCACATGTGCGCTGTAGCCACGCAATGCCGACTCGGTCGCCTTCTTTCAATGTCCGGACGTCTCGCCCGACCCCATCCACAATCCCGAGCGTTTCATGGCCGGGGATGATCGGACGCGTCATCGGCGGCAAGTCTTCTTCCACGATATGGAGATCAGTCCGACAGACCCCGCAGACGTTCACCTTTACGCGTACTTCATCGGGCGCCGGCTCCGGCACCCGTACATCTTTCAATATGAGCGGTGACGCCTCTGCTTTCCCGCCGCGCTCTAATACCATGGCCCGCATAGAAACTGTGCCGATTTGATAGTCCGTTGATCTGATGATCGGAAGGAATTGTAATCAACACATCGACAAATCATCAAATCAATAAATCACTTTGTGGTATGATCCCGCGGCGTAAATTGAGGCAGAAGCGCTCATCATGATGATCGTCTTGGCATGGGTGCATGTATTGGCGGCGGTGGTCTGGCTGGGCGGCATGGTCTTCTTGTCGGTTGTGTTGATGCCGGTCTTTCGAAGAGGCACTTTCGGTGCCGACCGACGGATTCTCTTTCAAGCTCTGGCGCGCCGCTTCCGCATCATCGCATGGATCATGATCGGTATTCTGGCGCTCTCCGGGCCGCTCCTCATTAGCTCGCGCACCGGCACGCTCGAAGAGCCCGAGGCCTGGCGGTCCGTGCTGCATCTCAAATTGTGGCTTGTGGGAGGATTGGTCTTGTTGACGGCTGTGCACGATGTGTGGTTAGGGCCGTTGGTCGGACGCCTGAGGCGCGAAGCTTCTGAGATGCCGAGTCCGGCCGATCTTCTCTTGATTCGTGTCGCAGCCGTGGTGGCCCGCCTGGGACTCTTGCTCGGCGTGCTCGTATTGTTTCTGGCCGTGGCGTTGGCGAGGACGTAATGTCGGTGTGTGACGTTAATGTGTCCGACGGTCTTTAGCGAAACCGCATTCGTGTATGGTACCCTTTTACATGCTTCGACTCGTGATCGGCGCCATATTGGGCGTATGGCTGCAGGGTAGCGACACTACGTGGGCACTCGAATTCTCCGCCGATCAGATTACCAACATCAACGGGCATAGCCGCAAGGCGAATATCTATTACCGGGACGACCGCTGGCGGTTGGAACATCATGACCTCAATCCCGTGAATGTCACCATTGTCCGAAAAGACAAGCAGGTAATGTGGCTGCTCCTCTCCCGGATGCGGCATTTTAAGACCGTGCCGTACGACCCCGATCAAGCGCCGAAGGTCCATGAAAAGCTGGACGGTGAAGTCAAACGGGAAGAAATCGGAACGGAAACGCTGGATGGCCATCCGACGATCCTGTATCAGGTGACCGTGCAGGAAGCAAGCCGAGAAGACGTCTATTACCAGTGGCTGGCCACGGACATTCGTTTTCCACTGAAGCTTGCGCGAAAGGACGGGAGTTGGCAGGTGGAATATCGCCATGTCAAGCTCCGGCCGGTCTCGGACTTCCTGTTTCAATTGCCGGTGAATTTTCAGCCGTTGGAAGAATTCGATCAGACACAGACAGAGCAGCATCAACCAATGTAACAACCAATATTCGTTTACTGTGGGGGTGAATCGTGAATCAGTGGTATCGGGGAATCAATCTGTACGTGATGGCAGTCGTCGTGGGGATCGGAATATCCATCGCCGGACTCGTCTGGGGATTGGACGTGGCCGACATCACGAATGAATGGACGCCTGAAGGGAAAAAGCTGGCGATGGAACGGGCGAAACTTCCCACCAAGGACGAGATGGTAAAGATTCCTGCTGGGGAATTCCTCATGGGCAGCAGCAAACAGGTCGATAGAAACTCTTATCAGCCGGAATTGCCGCAGCGGCGCGTCTATCTCGATGCCTATGAGATCGACAAGTACGAAGTGACCGCGCTTCAATTTCTACGGTTCGTTCTGGCAACGGATCGCCCTCCGCTGATCGATTGGCGCTACGACGGGGGAAACTTTCAGGAGAGCATGATGCACCATCCCGTGATGCACGTATCCTGGCACGAGGCGGATGCTTACTGCCAATGGGCGGGCAAGCGGCTGCCGACTGAAGCCGAGTGGGAAAAGGCCGCGCGGGGCGACGACGGCCGTATCTATCCGTGGGGGAATCAACCGGCCGGGCTCAGCCGTTCGAATTTTGGCCGGACGGGCCTCTCCGGTCCGGTGAGGGATCGGCCGGAGCGGCTTCTGCTCTATCCGCCCATCATTTCTGTCGACAAGTACGACAATGCGGTGAGTCCCTACGGCGTGTTCCAAATGGCCGGAAACGTCGCCGAATGGGTCGCCGATTGGTATGACCCTAAATATTATGCCGCCGGACCGAACCGCAATCCGATGGGACCCTCGCAAGGGACACAAAAAGGATTTCGGGGCGGAGGGTGGATCGACAGTACCCCGGCGGTGCGCGTGGCGCAACGCAATGGAGCCGAGCCGACTGTAAAAATGAACTGGCTGGGGTTTAGATGTGCACGTTCACTCGCCGACGTCGGTCCAGAAAAGGCCGGTGATACGAGATCACACGGTCAACCGGCTTCCTAGCGCCTCATCGAATTCAGTCTCGAAGTGAGCATTGCGGGTCAGATCTGCACTGCGATGTGAGGAGGGCCCGCCGTCACGGGGTGTTCCAGACTGTGAAGGCGCTCTATCGCGACGCGAATTTCACCGTATTGTCTCCGAAGCGCGATGACCAGCTCGAACGGCATATTCGGATCGTCAAGCGCCTCTTCGAATAGGCGGCTGACGGCTTCCTCCATATGTCCGCACTCTACGAGAATGGCTTGTTGATCGGCCTGTGCGGAGGCCGTGACCACTCCAGCCAATGCCGACGGAATGGCCATGCCGTTCAACATTTCCGGTTCTCCTCCCAAGAGCCGAATTTCCATCCGTAATTCCGAGGCCATCCGCGCGTGCTGATGGGAGTATTGTTTGAACGCCGTGCGTAATTCACTGTCCTGAACAGCACGCGCGGCGACCCGAAACGCCTGCTCGCCGGCCTTGCATGCCGCCAGCAATCGATTGAACGTCTCGATGACCAGTTCATTGGTCGTGATCATACGGCACTCTCTTGTGTCCCTGAATTAATGGCGGATCTTTTCGTCTTCCTCTTGCAAGGTCTTGCAGGCGATACAAAGGGTCGTCATGGGTCGAGCCTGCAAACGCCGCAACGGGATTTCTTCGCCACACTCCTCGCAAATTCCATATCGGTCCGCGGCCAATCGCGCGAGGGCGCTATCGATTTGCTTCAGGAGGTTGCGTTCGCGCTCCTTGAGGCTCAGCATAAAATGCTGATCCATCTCTGCCGTCGCCTGATCGTTCAAATCCGGACAGGCCGTGATCTCGATTCCTTCAGAAAGCGGTTTGGCGGTCACGAGACGCAGAAGCTCCGAGCGCTGCTGTTGCAGCGCAGAAACGATCTCGCGATATTTGGTATTGGCCATTTCAACCTGTGTGCGGGCCACTCTTTCCGTCGATCTTGTCGCAACTGCCGCTTGTCCCATTGTTCCTCCCTCTCTCGTATAACAAGCTACTATACATACAATAAGAAAAAATTCGGTCTTGACCTATCAGCTAGCCTCCTTTTCCGGTGTAAGGGCTTTGCCTACCCGGTATATTGAGATCAACCGCATGGTGGCGAAGCCGGATGTTCCATGGTTCGATGGCGATGGATACTATGTTACGGCTCACGTTTGTCCTGAAGAATGCGGCCCGCCCGTTCGGCAGACTCTTTCACGAGAATACCCATCCTGGGATGAGAAGGCTCAAGATCTACCGAAAACCCATAGCTGCGCAGTCGTTCTGTCGCGGTCGGTCCGATGGAGGCCACTACCACATTGCCTAAGGCTCTACGGAACTGGTCCTGACGCGACGGCTGCGCCAGCACTTGCCATGCGTGGTCAATCTGTACCGCATTCGTGACCAGGAGCACGTCGACACGCCCCTCGAGAATTGCATCGAGCACGTTCTGGAACGGCGTCAGATCGTCCGGCAATGTCCATCGATAGACCGGCACGCGAGTTACCTGTGCGCCGCGGCCGCGTAGACCCTCGATCAGTTCAGCGTTGATGACGCCATATTCCTGGACGGCGATTCGAAGGCCCGCCACCGGCTTTCCTCGATCGAGTGCCTCAATAATATCACGCCAAGTATTTGGTTCAGGAACGTCGACGGAGGGAGCCAGGCCGAACTCACGGAGCACGGCCTTCGGTTTCGGACCGCGGACAACCAGCACCGTCCGCTCCAGCGCGCCGGTTATCTGTTCCACACTATATCGCGTGAGCAGGACATCGAGCATGACCCGAGTCCCGACGCCGGTCAGCAAAATGACCATGTCGAGGTGATCGGCCAAGAGCCGCTCGCCAAACTGCAGCACCTCACTGTTGTCCTGTAAAGGGACCTCCTGCATCGATGGCGCCATGAGCGGCCGTCCGCCATAGCGTTCGATGAGTCGTCGCATCTCCTCAGCCATCCGACTTTCAAAAGCAGCGACGCGGAGGCCGGCGAAGTTAGATGGATTCATTTGTTGCTCTGATGATCACGCTTTGTTTTACCTTGATCTTCCGCCCGATCAAAGTTATTCATTCCGTCGACCTGAGAATTTGTCGATCTGTTAATTGTCTGATTTCTTGATTCGAGAAAAATCATCAGATGGACAGATCGTCGGTCAACACCTTCTTATTTCGCATCGGCAGCGCAGCGGAAGCCGGTGGAGTCATTCCTGTTGGTAGGATCGCTTTTGACTCGTGTGAAGAGCCGCACGAGCGGGGTCTCGACCGACCAGCCGGAACTCCGCAGGACTTTATAGGTGCCGGTGTCAGGTCCCTTGGGATTCGTTGCTGGGCTCTTCTCATAGTACAAAGGATCGTACCAGTCGGCGACCCACTCCCAGACATTGCCGGCCATGTCATACGCGCCGAACGGACTTTTGCCGGCCTCATAACTGCCCACCGGCATCAAGGTTTTCTCCCCCTGCCACTGCTGGTTGAAATTCAGATGCTTGTGTGTCGGTTCGACATTTCCCCAGGGGAAGCGTCGATCATCGGTCCCGCGGGCGGCTTTCTCCCATTCAGCCTCGGTCGGCAATCGTTTGCCGGCCCATCGGCAGTACGCCTCTGCGTCTTGCCAATCGACGTTAATGACGGGCCGTTCCGCCAGCGAATCGGATAGGCGATCGTGCCACAAGGTCCGTTTGGGATACTTTGGATTCTCCGGGGCCCGGTGTCCGGTCGCTTTGACGAATTCCGCATAGCGGCCATGGGTCACTTCATAGATGTCGATAAAATAGTTGTCGAGCATTACTTCGTGTCGGGGATATTCATCGCGACCACCATCGCGGTCGCCTTTAGGCACGCCCATCGGAAACGGACCCGCCGGAACCAGGATCATTCGCGCCCCGTCTTTTCCGACTAGTTCACTCGCCGGCTTGGCGGGCAGTTCTGCCGCCGAGGTGTCTCCTAACCATACGACCATGGCGACCATGGCACTCATCAGGCACACAGCAACGATTCGCATAAGGCTCCTCTTGGACGATAGAATATTGAGAACGAAATCGTATCACACCGTTGGCAATGAACAATAGTTTAGCGAGTTTCAGATTGACGCCATCGTCGCGTGCGCCCTATAACTAGCGCGATTGCGGATCACGGATTAGGAATGTGGTACCGATGCATGATGCTTCTCACGGGTTGAAAGGTCTCTGGCACCTGGCGCTCAAGGTCACAGATCTGAATCGTTCGCAGAGTTTTTATAAGACTCTGTTCGACATGCGGGTCGTCTGGCATCCTGATCCCGAGAACGTATACCTGAGCTCGGGTCAGGACAATCTAGCGCTCCACCAAATTCCGTTGTCTGAGATCGGACAATATAAGCACGGCAACGGTCACTATCTGGACCATTTTGGATTTATCGTAGATTCCCCTGACACCGTGGATCGCTTGTTTCGTGAGGCCGAACAAACCCAAGCAACCATTGTGAAACCGCCTGCACGTCATCGCGATGGCAGCTATTCATGCTATCTCGCCGACCCGGACGGCAACACGGTACAAGTGCTGTATGAACCGAATATCTCAGGCCCCGTGCCGGAGTAATTCAAAATGCAAATGAAAATTAAGGCAACTCTGTTCAATTTTGCATTGTTAATTTTGCACTAGTTATGGCGCAAGTCTGGGATACCTTCCGTAACGATCACTATATCGGCCTCGTTCCGTGGGCATGGGTTCAGTTCGAAAGCGGCGAGCCGCCCGGACCGTTGCCCTTTCTCGGCGGCGTTGCCCCGGAAGTGCTGGCCAGTCTGCATGAAGCGCACAACGTGTTGCTGAGCGGGGTGGAGACGGCGATCAGCGATGTCTTCTCGCGCCGCGCGCCGCTGGACGACCCCTCGCGCCGAAGACTGTTGGAAGACGCCTATGCGGAGTTGATCAATTCACGGCCGCATCTCAGTCAATACATTACGTGTAAGCGGCAATCGGACGGGACGTTTTTGTGGGACTATCCCAAAGATCAGGCGAAGTCGACCACGATGACCAATATGGGCCTGCGTATCTTTCACTCAGTCAAGCGGCAAGCGATTCCTCTTCCGTTCGATCGGCCGATCGGCCCCGCCGTCGGCAAATTTCTCGGTTATCTGGATGGTACGTACCGGGTGTCGGATCTCCGGACCGTTGCCACGGCGCTCGGGCGGGATGTCTCACGCTTCATCACGGAATTGCTGGACGTGCTGAAGAAGTATGACTGTCTGAGCCTCTCGACGCAGGCTTCCGTCCGCGCCCACTGGCTCGCCGCCACTCGCGATCAGGATGTCGTGCATTTCGGACACGCCGCACTTCTCTATCGGCAACGCGACCAATGCCTGCTCTTCGATCCCTGGCTGATGCCGTGGTTTGCCGAATCACCGATTCCGTCCCTGTGGGGCGAGCTCTTGCCTCGTCCCGCCGCGATTTTCTTGACCCATGATCATGACGACCATGTCGATCCACGGACGCTCGCGCATCTTCCCAAGGAGATTCCGGTGATCGTGCCCAGCCGCCGAAACCGCCGAACGTTGTATTACGACTATCCGGCGCTTCTCCGAGAGCTCGGATTTACTCAGGTGATCGAGCTCGCGCATGGCGAATCGTGGACCTTCGACGGGGGAGCGGTCGTATCCGTCCCGTTCTTCGGGGAAGATCCGTGCGACATCGAGATGCCGCGAAATTGCTATCTGATCACGGACCGCAATCGCAACGTCCTGGTCCATGTCGACAGCGGTCCCACGAATACCGGGAAGTCGGCAGTGAAGGAAGGCATCATCGATCATTTGGTGAAGCAGTACGGTCCCATGGCCGTCGTCTTTGCGTCTCAACAGCAATTGGCCGAAATACGCACGTATGCCGCTCATGCCGGCCTGGCGCCTCCCGGCACCTGGTTGGAGATCGGCGAGAACGGATATCTGACGAACGGATATCTTTCCGAGTTGGTCGCCGCAGCCAGAGCCCGATTGTTCGTGTCCTACGCGACCGGCGGCGCCGATTGGTATCCGGACCATCTGTCGTTCATGTTCAGCCGTCGCAATCCCGCGCGAACCGCACTCCTTACCGCAAACTGGGAGCCCCCGCAGCAGCTTGAGTCGCTCATCGCGCCGCACGGCTGCGGGTATCACTACAGCCATGCCCTGGACATTTTCCGGGCACGGCCCGACGGTGGAACAGAGATCGTCTCAGGCGCAGAGGCGCTTGCCCCATTGAGTCTCTATCGCCTCGATCATGGCGATCCGCCGTTTCTCTCTACTTCTCCGCGCGGCCGCTAGCGCCATCACGTCTCTCTTGCTCGCTCCGATACCCTCCTGTATGGTACGAACCACGCGGGTTCGCGAACGCCCAACGATTAATCGGGGACTCTGTGACCGACATTCATGTATTAAGCGATCTGCTGGTTATCTTTTCGGTTTCCATCGCGGTCGTGCTGATTTTTCAGCGGCTCCGATTGCCGTCCATCGCCGGCTTTTTAGCGGCCGGGGCTCTCCTTGGCCCGCATGGCTTGAACCTGGTGTCCGATGTCGATCAGGTCCATGTCATGGCCGAGATCGGCGTGGTGATGTTGCTCTTTACGATCGGCATCGAATTTTCGATGGCGCATCTCACGGCAACCCGACGGCTCTTACTGGTGGGTGGGCCGCTTCAGGTCGGCAGTGTGATCATCGTCGCGGCGATCGGAGGCACGTTCGCCGGGCTGTCGTCCGGTCAGGCTATTTTTTGGGGATGCCTCCTGTCCTTGAGCAGTACCGCGATCGTCTTGAAGATGCTGGCCGACCGCGGCGAAACCGACTCACCACATGGGCACATCACGATCGGGATCTTAATTTTTCAAGATCTCGCCGTCGTGCCGATGATGCTGCTCGCGCCGTTGCTGGCCAAACCGACTGACGGGTCGATCGGTCCACTCCTGTTCGTCTTGTTGAAATCTGTCGCGCTTGTTGCACTGATTGTCGTCACCGCTTGGTTTCTCGTTCCACGACTGCTGGACCATATCGTTCGCAGCCGAAGCCGCGAACTCTTTTTATTGACCATTATCGTTCTCTGCCTCGGCATTGCCTGGTTGACCTCGTTAAGTGGACTCTCGCTCGCGCTCGGCGCCTTTATCGCAGGCCTGGTCATTTCAGAATCCGAGTATAGCCATCAAGCCATGGCGGAAGTCTTACCTTTTCGAGACAGTTTCAATAGCCTTTTTTTTGTGTCCATCGGGATGTTGATGGACGTCCGGGTCGTGTTCAACCACCCCTTGCTCGTGCTGGCCTTGGTTGCAGCCGTCATCCTCGGGAAGTTTGTCACGGCCACGGGATCGGTCTTAGCCGCAGGGATACCGCCCCGCGCCGCCATTTTAGCCGGGATGGCGCTGGCACAGGTCGGTGAGTTTGGATTTATCCTGGCTCAAGTCGGCCAGGAGGCGGGATTGCTGGGCGGAGAACCGTATCAATTATTTCTTGCCGTGTCTGTTCTCACGATGCTCTTAACACCGTTTTTGATCCAGGTTTCCCCCAAGCTGGCAAGACGTGCTGAAGCCCTGCAGCGCGCTCGACACTGGTTTCCCGGAAAAACGGCAGCCCACCTTGCCCAAGCCGAGGCCTTGCATCTGAAGATCAAGGATCATGTCATTGTCGTCGGCTATGGCTTGAACGGCAGGAACCTCGCCCGCGTGCTGAGCGAAACGGAAATTCCCTATGCCGTGTTGGACCTGGACGGAGACAAGGTTCGGCGTGAAGCTAAGAACGGCGTGCACATCTACTATGGCGATGCCACCAGCCCGAGTGTGCTCCGGCATGTGCGCATCGACGACGCGCGTGTGCTCGTCGTGGCGATCTCCGATCCCTTTTCAGCGAGGCGGACTGTGCAAATTGCTCGCGGGCTCAATCCGCAGTTGCACATCGTAGTCAGAACCCGCTATTTGCGAGAGTTGCAAGAGCTTCAAGAGTTGGGCGCAGACGATGTCGTTCCCGAGGAATTTGAAACGTCGATTGAAATATTTGCCTTGGTGCTCCGTACCTATAAGATGCCGCAAGACTTCGTCATGCAGAAGGCCGAACAGATCCGGCGTGAGGGGTATGCCTTGCTCCGTCGCAGCGCGTTACCCGAACTGGCGCACCATATGCGGGGAGGCACGCTCACTGATGCCGAAGTGGAAACGTGCCGCATTGAACCCGACTCTCCGGCGGCAGGTAAATCGCTCATGCAGGTCTCCATATGGCCCCGAACAGGCGCGTCGGTGATTTCATTGACGCGAAGCGGCATCACGCAGTCGAACCCTCCGGAAAAAGTTCGGCTGGAAGTGGGAGACATTCTCGTGCTGCTGGGGACGCGCGCGCAAATCCAGCGGGCCATTGGGCTGTTGATCGATACGAAGACGGATTGACGTTTTATTAAATGTCATGACCGTGGTGCTGCCTCAGCGAGAGGATCGGCGGCCAGCACCTTCCTAAATAATTCACACTATGGGCGTTGGCCGGCCATGAACTCATACGCCTCGCTCAACGTGCCGACTTCGATCACCGTCATGTTATGCTGGCGGCCCAGTTCGACGAGATCCCATTCATCGGTGCGCCCCTGACCCGCGGGAATCAGCACGGTCTGCATGTTGGCACGCGCCGCGCCTTCCAACTTACTGGGCAGGCTATCGACCGGTTGGATTCGGCCCTCAGGTGTGATTTGGCCCGTAAGCACGGCATCCTGCCGCAGAACATCGCCGCGCCATGCGGCGATTAATCCCACCGCGATGGCGCTACTCGCGCTCGCTCCATTGGTGTAATTCGCATAGGCGCGGTTTTTAATCGTCACCCTCCAGCTTTTGGCGTCTTCTCTCACGGCTCGCGCGGCGGCGACGATGGCGATCTGGACCCCTTCTTTCCACTCATCCCCGACAGCCGAGCCGCGGGAATATTCGCTAAAGAGAACCGTTGGTCCACGCCCCAGATGATCTTCGTCCAACTGAATGACAATGTAGTGCACACTGCCGACCTCCGCACCTCGGTACACACCGACCGCAAGCGCAGGGACGGTCGCAAACCGATGGGGTTCAGGCCATGCCGCAGTAACGGGGAGAAGCAGAACTGCAAGGAGAAGGACAATGCCGAATTGCCGTGATCGAATGACAGCCATTTAAAAAACACTTATATCAAAATTGTAGGCGATCGGCTACTAATGCGGCCGTCATTGCCTTGACAGGGAAAAGAATCACAGACTATAGTCAACTGAGGCAATTCCCGCATGATTTTCAGCGAACTAGAGCGAAAGCAGGTGAAGGATGAACGCGACAAAACTGGAGCCGGCGGCGGCACTTGCTGAATTACACGAGACGAAACCCGAGCGAGTGACGATTGTGCTGTTGAGTGGCGACATGGATCGCGCCATGGCGGCCTTTATCATCGCGACCGGTGCGGCGGCGATGGGCATGCAGGTCACGATATTTTTTACGTTCTGGGGACTCAATGCGATCAGGCGCAAAGGCGCGTCCAGCTCCGCAAAGGATTGGCTTCGCCGCATGTTCGGCTTTCTGAATAAGGGCGGCTCCGAAACCCTGCCCTTGTCGAAATTCCACTTTGGTGGTCTCGGTACTTCCATGATGAAGCGCGTGATGCGTGATCACCGCATGCCCGGTGTCCCGGAATTGATCGAAACGGCTCAGGATCTCGGCGTTAAATTCATCGCGTGCACGACGACGATGGGCCTGATGGGTATTACGAAAGATACCCTAATTGACGGCGTCGATCAACTTGCGGGAGTGACCACCTACTTGGCAGAAGCCAAGCAAGGCAGCGTGAATCTCTTCATTTGAGGATCGAGAAAGAAGGCTCCGAAAGGAGGCAGTGCAGATGATTCAGTCGGATGTAAAGTTGGACACACTCGGCTTTTTTTGTCCCATGCCGATTATCATGACGTCCAAAAAGATCAAAGATCTCGTGCCGGGACAAGTATTGGAAGTTCTCTCCGATGACGAGGGAATCAAGAAAGACATGCCGGCATGGTGCTCAACGACCGGTCACGAGATGGTCGGGTTGGAAGAAGAAGGGGCGGCGCCCAAGCTGATTTACAAGGCATTCGTCAAAAAGACCGCACGCTGACATTGATTATTTGAACGGTGAAAGTCCGCCGTCGCTTCAGGGACGATCCGATCGAAACATCGCCGGTCTCGATTGCGAATCACGAGACAATCCGCCCAAGCCGTTCATAATCCCTTCCACCGCATCCAGCCAAGGTTCTTCGACTCCCTTGACGTTCCGGTTGGCGTCGTGCGCATACACTTCTAAGACAGAGGGTCCTGTCGGCACGGTATTGAGCGCCAGCCATATCCGCACACAGCCAATGAGTATCGCGAAGGCGAAGACCTGTCGCATAGAGAACCTCGCTGAAGATAGCGCATCACACCATAGGAGTTTCTCGTCGGTAATTCAGCCAGGAAAAAAGAGAACGCCGTGCCAGGAAAACGGATGGATGCTGTCAGTTGAAGTCGGACGGAAAGGGTGAGCAGGCTCATGAGATGGCGCGCAAGCCGTTTTTACGGCCCAAAGCGAGGGCTGGAGATTGATATCGTGCAGATTGACAATGAGCGTCGACGCGAAGGCCAATTTAGGATTCACGGGATATTCGGCAGAGATCCCAATGGGCACATACCAGCTCGTATCGTTCCGATCGATACGCCCCGGACCATTACCACGGTCAAGGTCGGCGTGGACTAATCCGAACCCGGCAAACGGCACCAAATTGAGCGCTCCGGTGCGCACATGATAGCGAGCCACGCCGGCTATGGCAATTTGCGTCAGATCGCCGAGCGGCGACAAGAGCAACATCGGACCGACGGAAAACGCCCGGTCCACGTAATAATCGGCATTAAAGCCCAGGGTGAAGACGGTCCCGTTGACCGTGCCGCTCGTGAATCCAAGATCCGTTCCAAATCCCCACCGATGTTGCGTCTCCTGTGCCTGCACAATCGATGGCGCTGCACTGGCCCATGCGATGAGCAGGACGGCCGTGAATCGAGCCGCTCGCCCTGCCGTCTTTACCATGCATCCTCCTTAAGCAAAATTTGGGGACGCACTGTACCATAGGGGCTTCCGTGCAACAAGATAATCGGTCACAAAATCGGATTGCCATTGTTCCATTCTCCACGTTCAGCTATTCTGTCCGACATAAACGCATCGCGCAATCGCTTCGATTCATGGATCGCCATGGCCCACGCTCCTCGTGAAGCTGCCGAATCCTTATACAGCGCGATGCCGCATGCCCTATCGCTCGACCTGTTGCGCGAGTACGGCCTTGATGTATCGCCCGACCAAGCGCGACACATTACTCAAGAAATACTCTCGCTGAGTCTCTACTGGGTCCATACCGCCTTACACTCAACCCTGAAAGCGGGCGATGCCGAACACGTGGCGACTGAATTGGCGCAGCGGATTCAACTGGGCTGGAACGAGTTCGGCATCGAAGAGCGGGACCACGCCGCTGTCTTGGACGAGGCGAAACGGCGGCACGCAGGCTACGATCAGATCGTCCAAGAAGGGGGATCGCCGATTGCCGTCTTCGGCGAATCGGCTGCCGCGTTGGAATTTTCCGGCGCGATTGAAGCGGGGGATCGTCAGAAACTGTTGGCGCTCTTTATCGACACGATTCCCGTGGACACATTCGGCGAGCTGGTGGCTGGTTTTGAACTGGCCGACTCATAGAGTCATCTCACAGGTATCGATGGTCGAGGATCTTCCCCCCTTCTGCAAGGCGATACACCAAGGGCGCGCCGGTCGGAATATTCAATTCCAGCACCTGTTCTTTGGAGAGCTGGTCCAAGTGCATCACCAGCGCGCGCAAGCTGTTGCCATGAGCGGCGATCAGAATCGTCTCACCGGCCAGGACATGCGGCTTGATTCGCCCCTCATAGTATGGAAGCACACGTTCCGCAGTGTCTTTCAAACTTTCGCCATTGGGCGGACGCACATCGTAGCTTCGGCGCCAAATCTTCACTTGTTGTTCGCCGTATTGTTTCGCCGTCTCAGTTTTATCGAGGCCTTGAAGATCGCCGTACATACGCTCGTTCAGCGCTTGATCTTTTTCGATCGGAAGGTTCGTCTGCCCGATTACCTCAAGCACGATACGCAGTGTTTCGTTTGCGCGGATCAACACGGACGTAAATGCGCGGTCGAAGCGATAGGACTTGAGTTTTAATCCTGCCGCCCGTGCCTCCTCTTCGCCCTTAGCGGAAAGCGGCACGTCCACCCATCCCGTAAATCGATTTTCCAGGTTCCATTGCGACTCGCCATGCCGCAGGAGCACGATCTGACTCATCCGTACACCTCCGCTCGTCAATTTTGTTCGCCTTCATGAACGTGTCCCTAGAACAGTACGTCAAGCCGATTTAAATTGTCACTCCAAAAAAATTCCATAACAGTGGAAGACGGCCGAGGCACGGCTGATCCTCCTCATGTTGCAATGGACCCATCCCGGAGATACCATGCCCAGCGAACGGAGTGGCAATGTCCGAGCAACAACCTGCAGAATTCCCCTGGCAGGAAGTAGAACAATGGTGGGCCGATTTGGCTCAACGCCTCGGCGTCGGAGAACGAGTCCAGGGATTTTTCAAGAACGCTCTCGGGCATGAAGGGGCTCTGGAACGCGTCAGACGAATCGGCGGCAATGTCCACTATGTACTCTTTGTCGTGCTCCGCTATTGGATACCGGCGGTTCTCCCACCGCCCGGCCGCGAGCGTCTGACGAAGAATGACCCCGACTATTGGCTGGAATCCGAACAGATCTTACGCGCGGCCGTCGTACGTCTTCGTGAACTCAAGCCGCTGATCGAGCTGCTGACCGCCGCTAATCCCCTTGCGCAAGAATCGGCATCTACGACACCAGCCGCCAAGCCGATTGTCGAAGTAGAACTGGCCCGCATGTTGGAAGGAATTGCGGAGGTCGCGGGCAGCTATGGCGGACCCGACTATACATCCGTCATCAAGCATTTCGATCCCATTCCGCTCCGGCAAACCCAGCCTTTTAAGCACAATAAGAAAAACAGCGCGGAACTCTGGGTCATTTTTTTATTACGCGAACATTTCAGAGCGCTCGGATTGGGCAAAGATCGCTACTGGCCCTTGATTGCCGAAGTCGCCACCGCCGCCGGAATCGTCTAGCACACCGGACAACCGAACAGCCCCGACGAACTCAAATCGTGGTGGCAAAAGAACTGGCCCCGCACCTATACCCAACTCGAACAACAGACCGTGAATCCCCAATCGACCGCGATCGCGTATCGTCAAGACTTCGAGTGGTTCAGAGGGTGGTGGGAATGGCAAATGTCGCGGCCCCCTTCAGACAGCTGAAAGCGGTTCCCAACTTCGTACGCCTGCGGTGCCGCCTTCACCTGCGGCCCCGCTGGCTAACCGTTTCATACTGTCTGCTGTGAACTAAATGGCGGAACTATAAGACGAGGCGCACGGCCGTGGCTTTCGCCTTGCCCGGCTGAAGCGGCCCCGATGGGGGTGGGCCTTCCCGGATGATTTGCATGACGATGAAGAAGAGCATCACGTAGAGTGCGACGCCAAGCCAGATGACATAGGGTTGCACCCCGCCTCTGTCGCCGATTTGCTCCTCTAACGCGTCAGCGCCTAGTGGCGGCCCTTTGCGGATCTCGGTGATGTGCTCTCGGACATGCCAATAGTAAATATAGTTTGCGCTGACGCCCGCCATCACCCGCCAGACGAACCCGACGGTAAAATCACCGGTGAGATAGGCCGACAAAACAGGACCGAGTGCATAGATCAGCGCATACAAGTACATCTTCCGGTAGAGGAACCAGAGAAAGGGATCCAGGAGGAAGGCGGGCCAGTGCCATGTGAGGGCGAATCGTGATGTGCCCCCTGCCGAAAATTTCTTGAACTGCTGCAGGTAGTAGTCGTCGGGCCGCTCCCACGACCACCCCTTTTTGAGAGACAAGAGAATCGCCTTCTGCGGTCCGATAAACGATCTCCACAGCCGAGTCTCGTCCGACTCCAGTGGAGGGGCCGGCGCGACTGTGGATCCCGGGGCTTCAACGCCGAACACTGTGCCGCACTGCGAGCAAAAGCTCGCATCATCCGGATTCGCCTGTGCACATTTCAAACAGAATTTCATTCGTGCCGATCTCGCTATTCAGGATGCTGCCGTGTGCGTACGCGTGAGTAAGATGGGTGCGACAAGGGGGAGGTTATAGCACTGTCTGTGAGGTCGCCTCAAGTTGAGGATGCCGTTTTCCCTAACGTTGATCAGCGGATAGCACGCTCTGTTCAGCGTTTTGTATTGCGAGGCTGATCACCCTTGTGGTAGTTTCGACGGATCTCTCAAGGAAGAAGACCATGCCGACAGAAGAACTTCGAGAAGACGCCGATCGGTATTTGATGCACACCTATACGCGGCAGCCGATTTCGGTCGTGCGCGGCCGAGGAAGCCGCGTGTATGACTTGGAAGGCCGTGAATATCTAGACTTCGTCGCCGGCGTTGCCGTCAATGTCCTGGGGCACGGCCATCCCGATCTGATCGCCGCCATTCAAAAACAGTCCCAGCACTTGCTGCACGCGTCAAACCTGTATTACACCGAGCCGCAAGTGAAGCTGGCGGAAGCCTTAGTCGAGCATTCCTTCGCCAAGAAAGTTTTTTTCTGCAATAGCGGCGCAGAGGCGAATGAAGCCGCCATTAAGCTCGCCCGTCGCTACGCACATGGTAAGTACGGAGCCGCACGATTCGAAATCATCACCATGTTGCAGTCGTTCCATGGCCGCACGATGGCCACCTTGACTGCGACGGGTCAGGAGAAAGTCCAAAAGGGATTCGAGCCGCTGCTGCCCGGCTTTAGTTATGTCCCGTTTAATGACTTCAATGCGATCGAGCAGGCCATCACACCGGCGACTGCGGCCATCATGCTCGAACTCGTCCAAGGAGAAGGCGGCGTGCAGGTCGCCGATCAAGCCTATGTCAAAAGCCTTAGAGGCCTGTGCCGCGATCGCGATATTCTGTTGATCCTCGATGAAGTGCAAACCGGCATGGGCCGGACTGGCGCGCTCTTCGCGTATGAGCACTATGGGATTCAGCCGGACATCATGACCTTGGCCAAAGGGCTCGGCGGCGGCCTGCCGATCGGCGCGTGCTTGGCGACCGAGGAAGTCGCCGCGGCCTTTACGCCCGGCACTCATGCATCCACGTTCGGCGGAAATCCTCTTGCCTGCAGCGCGGCGCTTGCCGTCATACGGGTGCTGTTGGAAGGACGAGTGCTCGCGCACAGCCGGGCGGTCGGTCAGTATATGGCCAAGAGTCTGCTCGACCTCAAAGATCGGCTTCCCAACGTCAAGGATTCGCGAGGCTTGGGATTGTTGCAAGGCTTGGAGCTCACTATCGATGGACAGCCTGTGGTGACCGACTGCCTCAATCGCGGGCTTCTCATTAACTGCACCATGGATCGCGTCTTGCGGTTCGTACCACCTCTGATCATTACCCAGCGCGAGATAGACCGCCTCGTCGACGTCCTGGCGGATGTGCTCGGCAAACGCGTGTAAGGATCGCGTCATGACTGTGCACCCTTTGCTAGGCAAGGCCTCTCGTTCATTTGGTAAGGACCTTCTCACGGTCAGCGCCATTTCACCGGCTCAGGTCACGCGGCTGTTGCGGCTTGCCGCCGGGTTGAAGGCGAAGCGACGACGTGGAGTCGTCTATCAGCCTTTGATCGGCGCCACGCTCGGCCTGCTGTTCGAAAAGCCTTCCACGCGGACGCGCGTGTCCTTCGAAACCGGGATGAACCAACTTGGCGGCCAATCCCTGTTCTTATCCACCGCGGACATTCAACTCTGTCGGGGAGAGACCATTGCCGACACGGCTCGTGTATTATCTCGATACCTCGACGGCCTGGTAGTCCGAACATACGACCACGCGATTGTCGAAGAGTGGGCGCAGCAGGCGACGATTCCGGTTATTAATGGACTGACCGATCTGTTTCATCCCTGTCAGGCCCTGTCCGATTTGCTGACCATTCGAGAAAAGAAGGGGACGCTCAAAGGCGTGAAGTTGGCCTACGTCGGGGACGGGAACAATGTCTCGAACTCCTTGATCGAAGCGGCCGTGAAAGTCGGTATGATCGTCAATGTGGCGTGTCCCAGCGGGTATGAGCCCGACCAACGAATCGTCGATTTGGCTCGTGAGGAAGCCGAGAAGACGGGCGCGTCGGTGACGCTTTCCGAGAATCCGCATATTGCCGTCAAAGAAGCCGACGTAGTCTACACGGATGTCTGGATCAGCATGGGTCGTGAACGGGAGCAGTCGCGCCGGTTAAAAATCCTGGCGCCCTATCAATTAAACGAGCGATTGCTGAAAGGCGCGCGTCCGGATGCGATCGTCATGCATTGCTTGCCCGCACATCGCGGTCAGGAAATTACCGCAGGCGTGCTCGACGGTGACCAGTCGGTCGTACTGGATCAAGCTGAGAATCGGCTGCATATGCAGAAAGCCATCCTGGTGGAATGGCTTTCGGCAGGTAAACAGGACAAAGGTAAAGGGAAAAAGTGGGCATGAAAAAAGACGTGAAGAAGGTGGTGCTGGCCTATTCGGGCGGGTTGGATACGTCCGTCATTCTGAAGTGGCTGAAAGAAACCTACGGCTGTGAAGTCGTCGCGTTCTGTGCCGACTTAGGCCAGGGCGAGGATCTCAAAGCGATCAAGGCTAAAGGGCTCGCTGTCGGGGCGTCAAAAGTCTATGTCGAGGACCTGCGGGAAGTGTTTATCAACGATTATGTCTTCCCCATGCTGCGGGGCAATGCCGTATACGAAGGCAGCTATCTGCTCGGCACCTCGATCGCGCGCCCGCTGATCGCGCGCCGGCAAATCGAACTCGCTCGGAAGGAAGGTGCGGACGCCGTCTCACACGGTTCCACGGGAAAAGGCAACGATCAAGTCAGGTTTGAATTGACCTACATGGCCTTGGATCCGAAGATCAGGATTATCGCGCCATGGCGTGAATGGACGTTTCGTTCCCGTCGTGAGCTGATCGAATATGCATCGGCTCACGGGATCCCCGTGACGGCAACCAAGGCCAAGCCCTACAGCATGGATCTTAATTTGTTTCACATCAGCTACGAGGGCGGCATTCTAGAAGATCCATGGGAAGCCCCACCCGATGAAATCTTTCAAATGACGGTTTCGCCTGAGAAAGCGCCCAGCACGCCGCGTGAAATTGAAATCGAGTACCATCGCGGCGATCCGGTTGCGATCGACGGCAAACGAATGAGCCCGGCTACCTTATTGGCGCATTTAAATAAGCTCGGCGGCGCGCACGGCGTGGGCCGTGTCGATCTGGTCGAAAACCGCTACGTCGGCATGAAATCCCGTGGTGTCTATGAAACGCCGGGTGGGACGATCTTACATGCGGCCCACCGTGGACTCGAATCGATCACGATGGATCGAGAGGTCCTGCATGTACGAGACAGTCTGATACCGCGCTATGCTGAACTCATCTATTATGGGTACTGGTACAGTCCGGAACGGGAGTTGTTGCAGAACACGATGGATGAAGCGCAACAGGATGTGAGCGGCACGGTTCGGGTGAAGCTGTATAAAGGAAGCTGCACCGTAGTGGGGAGGAAGTCGGATCGTTCTCTGTATCGGCTCGATCTCGCCACATTTGAGGAAGATGAATCGTATCGGCAGAAGGATGCGGAAGGGTTTATTCGGTTGAATGCGCTCCGTCTGGCGATCCGCACGCAGCGTCGTCGAACACGGAAATGATCGAGCGATAGTTGTCGGTGTGAGGGTATCGAGACTCGATGAAACAAAAGGCTCCTCGTCGGATGACAGGAAATGCCGCGCCGCATGGGAAACTATGGGGCGGGCGGTTCCGAGAACGGACGAATCGGCTGGTGGAAGCATTTACGTCCTCCTTGGCCATCGACCGACGGCTGTATGCTCACGATATTCAAGGCAGCATCGCCCATGCGCAAACGTTGAACCGGGCGAGCGTGCTGACGAAGCGGGAGGCGGCTACGATTGTTGAAGGACTGAACCGCATTCGCCGCGAGCTCGATGCAGAGCGTTTTGCCTTCATGCCGCAGGACGAAGACATCCATATGGCGGTCGAGCGGCGGCTCACCGAGTTAATCGGCCCGGTTGGCGGCAAGTTGCACACGGGTCGCAGTCGTAATGACCAGGTCACGACCGATCTGCGCCTCTATCTTCGTGACGCGCTCGCTTCAATCACCGATGAGATCCGGCAGTTTCAACGCGCGCTCATCGTCCAAGCGCGGCGGCATGTGGATGTCATCATGCCCGGCTATACCCATCTGCAACGCGCCCAACCGGTGCTGCTTGCCCACCATTTATCGGCATACGTCGACATGATGGAGCGCGACAAGAACCGACTGCGCGATGCCTTGACGCGGGTCAATGTGATGCCGCTCGGTTCCGGAGCATTGGCAGGGACGAATTACCCGATCGATCGGGCGTATACGGCGCGCCTGCTCGGATTCTCCTCCGTGAGCGAGAACAGTCTGGATGCCGTGTCGGATCGCGATTATGTGGTGGAGGTCGTCAGTGCTCTGGCGATTCTCACCATGCATCTGTCTCGGCTGAGCGAAGAACTGGTCCTCTGGTCTTCCCAGGAATTTCAGTTCATCGACCTTCCGGACTCCTTTTGCACCGGCAGCAGCATGATGCCGCAGAAAAAAAATCCGGACGTTCCCGAACTCATTCGCGGCAAGACCGGGCGGGTCTATGGTCATCTCATGGGATTGCTGACGGTGCTGAAAGGCTTGCCGCTCAGTTACAACCGCGATCTTCAGGAAGATAAGGAAGCCTTATTTGACGTGCTGGATACGGTCAGCGCCTCCGTCCCCCTGTGCGCAGAACTGATCAAGGGACTCACGGTCAATCGGGCGGCGATTGCACGCGCGGCCGATTCGGGCTTTCTGTTGGCCACAGAATTGGCTGATTATCTCGTCACGAAAGGCCTGCCGTTTCGGGAAGCACACGAAGTCACCGGCCGCATCGTGAGAGACTGTGTCGACGGCGCGCACGATCTTCGCAAGATGACGCTGTCCGATCTGCGCGGCTATTCGGAACGCTTTGACAAGGACGCGCTCGACACGATTACACTGGAAGGGGCGGTCGAGCGAAAATCGCAAATCGGGGGCACGGCCAGAAAACGCGTCGAGGCGCGGCTGAAAGTGTGGGAGAAAACTCTCTGATGAAAGCCAATGGATGGGCGGCCGCAATCGTCCTGTCGCTGGCGTTCGCTGGATGCGGCGTAATGGGGCCGCCGGTTGCTCCAAATTCGATCGGGGTGAATGTCAAACGGCACACTGATGAGCTGGAACGCGAGCGGCGGTTACAAGCCACGCAGAATCGGCAAGATCGCCGAGAGCTTGGCGCCACGCCGCAAGTTCCAACGGAGCAGACGCTGAGTCCAACAGAAGATATCTTACTCCGGGGCGACGTGGTTCAACCGTCGGCTCGGCCGGATAGCGATTTCTTAGTGAGACCCAGGTAACGTACGCCCGCACGGCACAGCCGTGCGTGGCTACGAGGAGGAATGAACCGATGCAAGGTACTGCCATAGCCGGGAAGAAGCATACGCTCTTGCTCGTTGATCCCTATCCCAGAAACAATCCCTATCACCTGACGGTCAGTGAACGCCGCGCCGTCTGGTTTCCAAAACTCAGCTTACCCGTGATCGCGGCCTATACACCGGCCGATTGGCATGTCGTGCTCGTCGATGAGGCGGTCCAGGACATCGACTTCGATCAGCCGTGCGATCTGGTGGGGCTGTCGATCATGACCTGCTATGCGCCCCGGGCGTATGAAATAGCCACGGAATTCCGGAAAAGGGGAAAAACCGTCGTTCTTGGCGGCGTCCATCCGACGTACTGTCCTGATGAAGCGTTACGGTACAGCGATGCCATCGTCTGCGGAGAGGCAGAAGATCTCTGGCCCCGAGTGGTCGCCGACTTTTTAGCGGGGTCGATGAAACGCATATATAAAATGGAGCAGTTTCCGGCGTTGGACAACTACGTCAGCCCGCGAGTCGAACTGCTGAGCCCGGATGCCTACATGACGAGGCAATGCAGCTTTACGACGCGCGGCTGTCACTTCGATTGCGAGTTCTGCAGCGTCTCGCCATTCAACGGAAAGACGACTCGCCG
>DATEPO010000166.1:0-6195 GCA_035273145.1 Nitrospiraceae bacterium | reverse complement strand
TGCTTGACTTCTCCTAAGATAAAAACTTTTCTTCCGGAAACATTCGGAACGAGGATCGTATCATTAGGATGGAGGGCGATATTTTGGGTAAAATCGCCGTTTCTGAGAAGGCGTTCAAAATTCACGGGGACGATCTGGGCGTTTCGAACTAAGAGCGCGCCTTGCAAGTCTGCATCATCGGTCGTGCCTCCCGCATGGGCGATTCCTTGTAATACAGTAATATCGGTGCTGAGCCGAACGATGCCGGGCGTCTTGACTTGTCCTAAAACATAGACCTGCTTGCTGTTGTATTTGGAGACAATCACCGTGACTTGAGGGTTCCGTACGAATTTAGACAAGCGGAGGGTGATTTGTGCCCGGAGTTCATCGGGAGTCATACCGGAGACATAGACCTCACCAGCCAAGGGGAACGCAATCTTGCCGTCGGGCCGAACGGTCTGCGTGTTTGAGAGTTCGTCATCCCCATAGACGGAAATCTGCACCTCATCATCGGCGTCGAGGTGATATTCCTTGCGCGATGAAGCAGAAGGATGGGAATCTGCCGGTCTGGACGGCAATTGACGCTCGAGCAACTCTATTCTGTAAAGGGCCTCGCTGCCGTGTGCCGTCTGTGGGAAATTTCTCCGAATCGATTTATATTCTTCCAAGGCCGCTGTCGAATCACCCTTCAGCTCATAAGTCTGTGCTAACAGCCACTGCGGCTCGTAATCGGAGTCCTCAGGCGTATGTTTTCGGTAGCGTGCAATCAGATCGATGACGTCGTCATAGGCGCCTTGCTGAAATTTGAGATATGCAAGCTGTAGGTCATCTCGTTTTTCAGCATCCGCTTCTTTCGTGTCGGTCCTGAAATGGGCGCATCCTATCAACGTGACAAGGGTCAAGCCGGCCACAACGGCTGCGAAGAAACGATTACACTGAAATCGAGTTGTCATAAGTATGCGCCGGTAGATTGCTGTCGATGCTGTCCAATGGGTTGTCACTGTACATGACGAAGAGTACCGCTGCCAATACTACTTTAGTCCCACATTCGATGGTGGACGAGCGCAGCACAAGCCTCTTTGAGACGTCGAACCTAGACCTTGCCGGAAATTTCCCTGCCCAGAGGCGCATGTTGATGCGCTGGCCCTCCCTGAGTTGCAAGATACTCCGCAATAAATCTTCGCAACCCATCCTGCCAAGGCGGAAGGCGCAGATCATGGAGATGCAGTCGCGAAGGCGACAAGGCCGAAAACGGCGGCCGAGGCGCAGGTCGGCCTGATTCGGCTGTCGAAATTGGAATTACGGTAGAGGAATGTTGCGCGGATTGCACAATCGCGCAGGCCAATTCATGCCAAGAACACACTCCTTCTCCGCCGGCGTGAATGAGGCCGTTCACGCCTCTGTCGATTAAGTTGCCAATGACGACGGCGAGATCGTAGGCATAGGTCGGACTTCCGCGCTGATCGCTGACCACTCTGAGTTCACGCGATTGCGCGCTGAGTTTCAGAATGGTTTTGACGAAGTTATGTCCGTGCATGCCATACACCCACGAGGTCCGAACAATCAGCGTCCGTGGACAGGCGGCCAGCGCTTCCTGCTCTCCTAACAGTTTTGATCGGCCATAGACATTGAGAGGATTGACGGCGTCCGACTCGGTATACGGGTCATTTTTTTGGCCGTCGAAAACGTAATCCGTCGAGAGATACACGAGTCGAGCTCGCGCTTTTGCAGCTCCTCTCGCCACCCACATCGTTCCCTTGGCGTTGACGTTGATGGCGAGATCAGCATTCGTCTCGGCATCATCGACCTTGGTGAAGGCGGCGCTGTGAAGCACTAATTGCGGTTTGCATTCGACGATTTTGTCCTCAATGGAAGGATCGGTGATATCGAAGAGCGGCCGGGTAGCGGCCAGGACTTCGTGGTGACGCAATACGCGACGCAATTCTGAACCGACCTGACCATTCGCTCCTAACAAGAGAATTCGCACGGTTACCTCTGAGCCGCGATCGCCGGACTATTGTCTCGATCTGCGTTAAGCCGATTGTTGCCCCGACTAGGACGCATATGCGGTACCCGCATTAAGACGATCGCGATACATCTGTTCATAATAGGCTCGAAATTCTCCTGATTTGAGTTTTCGCCACCAGTGGTCGTGCTTCTGGTACCATTCGACCGTGGCCTGCAGCCCGTCCTCCAATGCCACCTTCGGCGCCCATCCCAACTGCCTGAGACGACTGCAATCAACGGCGTAGCGCCGGTCATGTCCCGGGCGATCTTGGATGAATCGCAAGAGGCTCTTGGGCTTGCCCAAAACGGCGAGGATCTTTTCTGCGACCTCGATATTTTCCCGCTCGTTGCCGCCGCCGACGTTATAGATCGAGCCGGGCTCTCCGTGTATCAGCACATGTTCGATGGCGGCACAGTGATCATACACAGACAGCCAATCGCGGCGATAGCGCCCATCTCCATAGAGAGGCAGCGGGAGATCTTCAAGCGCATTGGTCGCAAAGAGCGGAATGAATTTCTCGGGATACTGATTGGGGCCGTATGTGTTGCTGCCGCGAGTAATGACGACCGGGAAGCGATAGGTTGACCAATAGCTGCGGATGAGAAGATCCGCTCCGGCCTTGCTCGCGGAATAAGGGCTTCGAGGGTCCAGTACGTCGTCTTCTTTTGAAGACCCTTTTTCGACACTGCCGTACACTTCATCTGTACTGACCTGAAGATAGCGATTGAGTTTTGCTTGGCGGGCCGCCTCCAGGAGGACGGCCGTGCCGACCATATCGGTTGTCGCGAACCCTCGCGGTTCAATGATGGATCGATCCACATGCGTTTCGGCCGCACAGTTGATGATGGCCTCGATCCGATGATCCCGAAGGATTTGTTCGACAAGAGTCGAATCGCAAATGTCGCCATGGATAAAGGTGTAGCGAGGATGGCCGTCGACTTCGATCAGGTTCTCCAGATTGCCGGAGTACCGTAATGCATCCAGATTGACGACGACGTGATCTGGATTGGAGACCAGACGGCGGACGAGATGAGAGCCGATGAACCCGGCCCCGCCTGTAACAAGAAGTCGCATGCTATCGATTCACCACTTTCATGTGATTCACCGTGGAAACGCTTCCCGCACTCCGCCATCCACGGCAATCATGGTGCCTGTGGTTTTGGAGGACCGATCCGAGGCAAGAAACAGCACCGCCTCCGCCACGTCCTGGCCGGTAATGTTGGTTTTCAAGAGATTTCGCATGGCGTAATAGTGCTCGAGCTTGTCGACAGGGATGCCATAGGCGGCGGCCCTGCCTTCACGAACCTCTTTTGACCATAGGCCCGAACCTTCGATGACGGCATCAGGGTTCACCATGTTCACGCGGACGCCGTAATCACCGCCCTCCAGAGCCAGCACTCGCGCGAGTTGCGCTTGAGCGGCTTTCGATGCCGAATAGGCGCCGAAATCTTTGCCGGGCGCAAGAATATTCTTCGTCGAGACCACCACGATATTCCCGCCCATCCCCTGTCGGCGAAATACGCGCATCGCTTCACGGCAGATCAAAAAATGGCCCGTCGAATTGACCGATAGTGAATCTTGCCAGTCCTGCAGGGAGAGATGTTCGACAGCCCCCGGCCGAGCGATGCCGGCATTCGATACGATGACGTCCAATCCGCCATAGGCAAGAACCGCTCGTTGGAAACCTTCCATGACGCTCGATTCACTGGACACATCGATCGGGATGGCGACCGTATTGTGCTCGCCTGATTTTTGATTCAGTTCGTCGGACAGGCGCTGGAGCGGCTCGGCGTTCAGGTCGGTGAGAACCACCGATGCGCCTGCCGCGACAAGCCTCTCCGCGATGGCTTGCCCAATGGCCCCGGCTGCTCCGGTGACCAGGACGATCCGTCGCGACATCTCCTTCTCAGGCGGCAGGAGCGTGAGCTTATAGAGCTCGAGCGGCCAGTATTCAAATTCAAACTGATCTCGGGATGACAGACCGGTATAGTGCGCAATGGATGCGCATGTCAGGCCCACCGTCATCGTATGGAGGTAAAGTTCATGCGCGATCCGACACGCGCGCCGATTCTTCCCGGAAATAAACATCCCGATACCCGGGATCAGGGTCACGCGCGGGTAGGGATCCAACATCCGAAGCCCTGGAGTCTTATACTGTTCAAACGCTTGGACATAATTCTCGCGGTACGTGTCGACGGCCTTTTCCACAATGGCCGGAATGTCGTCCAGCGCGACCGACTGCGGCAACTCTACGAACAGAGGCTTCGCCTTCGTATGCAGCATATGGTCCGGCGTGAATGGACCGACTTCAGCAACTTCTTTGGCGTTCGGAGCATTGAGAAAAGACAAGACCTCGGCGCTATCATCAAAGGTCAATACTTTTCGTTCGTGCGTGCTGATCGCCTTGCGTAAGGTAAGCGCCAAGCGAACGGCATAATCGCGATGATGGTGATGCGGGAGGCCCGTCGCTTGCGTGGGTGCGGGCCATCCATTTTGAAATTTTTTGGTAGTCGCAAACTTCTCTGCTTTATGCACCGCCTGGACGGTCTTCAGGTAGGCTTCTTCTGCACTCTCGCCCCATGTCACGAGTCCATGCTTGTCCAAAAACAGCGCTTCGATATCGCCCTGTTCGTGTACCACCTGGCTGACTGATTTGGCGAGCGCGAATCCAGGTCGGCGGTATGGGACCATGCCGATGCGCTCACCATAGGCTTCTTGAAGGATTGAACGACTATCCGGAACATCCAATAAGGCGCAGATCGCGTCGGCATGCGTGTGATAGATATGCGGAGCCGGAATGAAAGCGTGCAGAAGTGTCTCGACGGAAGGATTCGGTTGGCCGGGTTCGAGCATGCAACGGATCTGGTACGCCACCATGTCTTCATCAGTCATATGCTCTCTGCGTTGAAGCGGCAACAGGTCGTCGAGCCGCAGCGCAGTAAAATTTTGAGGGGTCGCCGTGCGCATATCAGAGCCGCTCCCCTTGACCCAGAGTACGCGAACTTCACGTCCCGTATGGTCTGCGCAGACCCCCTTCAGAGACGAATTGCCTCCGCCCCACAGCACCAAGGCAGGATCAGCTCCAATTAAGCGCGTCGTATAGACGAGCAGATCGAGGCCTGTCAATTTCTCGGCGGCGTCAGTCGACCATCGATTTTGCATGCTCTACTCACTTCATAGAGGTGGCTGAATTCTAGTTCTAGCCTGTCTACCGAAGGCTGTTCTATGTTGAAGCTTCATGGCCAAATTGCTTACCAGAACGGATCGGGTTTGAATGCCGACGTCGAATGGACAGGCCCGGCTTGGCTTTCAGAAGCAGCATCGGGAGAGGGGGCAGCTTCCCCCTTTGTGTCCCTCGCTTGGTCTGGTGACACGCGCTCCGGTTCTTCTTCAGTTGCTTTATTGGGATGGACCGTTGAGGCAGACATGGTGCACCTCGTTTTTTAAAGGACAAATTTCAAGCCGGCAAAGAAGAGTCGATCTGCCATATCAAATGGCACAGGCCGCGTCCACCGGACCTCACCTAAGGTCGGGGTTTGCGCGATGTCCAATACGGAAGGGACGAATATTTTTAGGACCTGTTGCACGTCCAGCGCGATATCGATGAGAAGCAAGATTCCGCCGGAACTCACATTCAGGGAGAGGGCTCGGCCTTGTTGCGACTCATATCGCTCGTTTTCCGGCCATGACGGTATTTCGTAGGCGATCGAACGCATGAATATAACGCGATCGCTATGCTGTTGATTATTGATGCTGATCGGCCAATCGAAAAATGGCATCGGTAGGGATTTAGAGGCTAATCCATTTCCTTGCACACCCGTCTCGTCATATTCTTTGTGTACATGAGATATGAGGAACTTCCAATAGTCGTCCACTGTATTCCCTAACGTAGAGCTGAACCGTCAATCATCGAAGGATCGATAAGGGAGTTCAAGTCTTTATCGTAAACCGGCGGTCATCGCAACTCCCGATTCCGGGGCAGGCCTCCCTCCAAATAGAAACTGCCCATCTTTCGAGGGGGAGCGCCACTTTCGTATAACAATCGATACTTCGAGACTTTTGTCTGATTGACTCGCCCACAATCCCTTTGTACAATTCCGTCCCAGCCGAGCGGACAGCGGCACATAGGGAAAAGGAATCCTTATAATTTTCCACTTATAGTAAAAAATCCCGACCTAAAAGAACAAACGAAAGAGGTGTTGGAATGA
>DATEPO010000165.1:0-8930 GCA_035273145.1 Nitrospiraceae bacterium | reverse complement strand
TCCCACCACCAGTTGAAGAGGAGTTTCTAGAATCGTTTTAAACTCTTGCAGGAACTTGGCGGCTTGCATGCCGTCAAGCGCGCGATGATCGCACGATAACGTCACCTTCATGCGCCGGCCGATTTTCACTGCGCCGCTCTCAATGATCGGAACATCGCGGATCGAGCCGACTGCCAACGCCGCGGCTTCCGGCGGCACCAACACGGCAATGAAGCTCTCCACGGCAAACATTCCGAGATTGGAAATCGTAAAGCTCGCCTGCTCATATTCGTGTGGCTGCAATCGTTTGCTGCGGGCCCGCTCGATCAATTCCCGAGACTCACCGGAAATTTGCGACAGGCTCTTCGCACCGCAATTGCGAAGAACAGGCGTAATCAATCCATCGTCCAGACCCACGGCAATCCCGATATCGATACTCCCATGTTGGCGAAGGGACTCTCCGGCAAACGACACATTGATCTCCGGATGTTTTATCAAGGCCAGCGCAGCCGCCTTGATAAGCAGATCCGTGACACTAGGATGGACCTTATGCAACCGCTTCAACTGATGACGCAATCGTTCGGCCTCATCCATGGCAATGTCGGCGGTGAGATAAAAATGCGGCACGGGCGCTTTACTTTGGACCATCGTACGCGCAATCGCCTTCCGCATTTGGCTCAGCGGGCGCTCCGTTGTTCCGGTGGCGACGGGGATAGCGCTGGGCTTGGCCTCTGGCAGATCGCGTTCAATGATCCGCCCATCAGGACCGCTTCCTTTCACCGTCCGCAGGTCGATGCCGCGCTCCCCCGCGAGGGTTTTTGCGCGCGGCGATGCTTTGATCTCTCCCTGGTGAATATCCGTGCGTCCCTTCCCCTTCTCACCATTCTTCGTCTGTGGCTGTCCTTGTTGGGGCTGGGTCTTTGGTTTGACTTCAGTGGAAGGTTTCGGTTTTTGCTCCGGTGCGGCAGTCGGGCCGGCTGCAACATCTTCTTCCATCGCCGAATGGATATCCTCGTCAGGCTCCGCAATCACGGCGATCAATGCGCCCGACTTCACGGTCTGGCCCTCACCGGCAAGCACCTTTCTCAGGGTCCCCGATCCGAACGCTTCCAGATCCATGACCGCCTTGTCCGTCTCGATCTCCGCCAGCACATCCCCGGCAGCGACTTGATCGCCTTCATGCTTTTTCCATCCCAGCACGACGCCTTCTTCCATGGTGTCGGTGAGTTTGGGCATTACCACTCGTGTAGCCATGTTTCCCCCAGGGAGAATGCTGAAAACGGTTCTATTCCACCCGCCCACCTAAGCGCGTCAAGACGCGCTCCATCCCGAATTTGCGTTTTCCCGAAGCTGCGTTTTCGCCTTGTCAGCATCCTCACCGTACCCAGAGGGTACGCTTGCGGTGCTGATTACGGCTGCAGCCTTGCCGCGGGAGAGAGGCACGTCGCGGCGTGCCTGGGGCCGGGAGGGTGTTATGCAAAACCGTTTTGTCCATTCTCTTACATTGACATGTTCATCATTAAGAACGGAAGAGCTGCAGCACTTTGCCGATCCAGCCGGTTCGCCGCGTCAACTGTTCCGCGGGAATGCCTGCCTCATAGTCAGGCGACGCATTCGGATCGGGATATTCGATCCACGGCTCTTGGGTTCCTAGATAGGCAGCACCCTGAAAATTTAACCGGCTTCGCAACTGAGTATACCCCCGTTCACGTAGCATGCGTACCAATTCATCGACGGTTTGTACGGAGGTCTCACAGGCCGTCGTTTCCACCAGCGTCTGCTCGTAACGTAAGACGGCGCGATAGCCGCCATCGATCCGCTCCACATCGATTTGCCGATTAAAGCCGCGCTCTTTTTCATCCAGCCCGGCCACTTGATGCCTTTCAACGACCTTATTTCCCATGTCTTAATCTGTTGAAGGCGGTAACTAGAGGATGCTTAAATGGTCATCCAACAAGGTCGCAGATGAAGACAACCGCGGAGGCGTACATATTTCACCCGCCCTACCCGGAGCCTGCCAAGACCGGCTCTGTCCCATGGGCACGTTGAGGATTTCTTTACGCCGAGAACGAAGCTTCGGGAAGGGGGCGCGTCTCGGCGAGCCTGGGGCTGGCGGGTGTAATAGAGCCATTTTCAGCCTCCTGCTATATGGAACGGAACACCGCGAGCAAATCGCTCAACGCAATCGTCTTATTCTGCAACACTGCTCGTGCGGTTTTAATATCGTCCGCCATGGTTCCCTTCCCGCCCGCTTGCAAGCAGGCTGAACCCAGCGCCATGATTCGATCGCATTCCTTCTGAACTTTTGTCTTGACGACCTGATTAATGGAGAGAATGTCCGAGAGTTTGGCAACCGTCTCGGCAAGATGCTTCTGAAGTTCCGCTTCCGGATAGGTTTGGCGCGCGGCCTCATTGAGGCATCGGTCCAAATAGTTGGCAAGGAAGACGTATAAGCGTACCAATGTTTCAGTGACTTCAATATGACGCGGCGTGACTGATGGGGGTACTGCGGTTGCCATAGTTCTCCTTTCTAGAACTTCTATGCACCGGCCAAAGACTTTTTCACGGCATTCACGATACGGACACGATCAGGAATAGCGAGGTCTTCGAGTGGGCGTGTATAGGGAATCGGCACTTCTTCCCCGGTGACGCGGACGATCGGCGCATCTAAATAGTCAAAGGCGAGACTGTAGACGCTCTCGGCAATTTGAGCGCCC
Organism: Nitrospiraceae bacterium; assembly: GCA_035273145.1. Taxonomy (GTDB): domain Bacteria; phylum Nitrospirota; class Nitrospiria; order Nitrospirales; family Nitrospiraceae; genus JAICXS01. Next base: position 6,234 of record DATEPO010000165.1, on the reverse strand, counting down.
ATGCCGGCAAATGACCACCCTTCTTCGACGACGACAAGCCGCCCAGTTTTTTTGACCGATTCGACGATGGTTTCTACATCCAAAGGCTTCAACGTCCTCGGATCGACCACTTCGGCATCAATCCCTTGGCCGGCTAACTCCTCCGCGGCTTCCAGAGCCAGTAACAACATCTTTGAATAAGCCACGACCGTCACATCACGCCCTTCCCGCTTCACGTCTGCACGACCAATTGGAATGGTAAAGTCCTCGTCCGACACCTCGCCTTTCGTGCCGTACAGTAATTGCGCTTCGATAAAAATTACCGGATTGGGATCGCGGATTGCGCTTTTCAACAGGCCCTTGGCATCGTGTGGTGTCGCCGGGACGATGACTTTGAGCCCGGGCACATGCGCGAACCAGGCTTCCAAACTTTGAGAGTGCTGCGCACCAAGTTGGTGGGCCGCACTGCCCGGTCCGCGAATCACTATGGGAACCGATAATTGTCCGCCGGACATGTACCGAATCTTGGCGGCGTTGTTCACGATCTGATCCATCGCCAGGATGCCGAAATTAAACGTCATTAATTCAACGATCGGATGCAAGCCTGCCATTGCTGCGCCGATCGCAAGACCTGTAAAGCCGGCCTCCGTGATTGGGGTATCCAACACCCGTTTCGGGCCGAACTCTTCGACGAACCCTTTACTGACTTTAAACGCTCCCTGATAGTAGCCGACCTCTTCTCCAATCAAAAACACCTTGTCGTCACGGCGCATTTCTTCCCGCATGGCTTGATTCAAGGCGTCGCGATAAGACATCATCACGGTCATCACCGGTTACGACGCACTATACACATCGGCATAGAGTTCATCTTTCGGAGGGAATGGACTCTCATCGGCGAATTTCACCGCAGCCGTGACCTCGTCGGTCACCTCTCGTTCCACTCGTTTGAAGTCATCCTCGTCGGCCATCTGCTTATCCAGCATCATCTGCTTCAAGACCTGCAGCGGATCGCGCTTGCGCTCCTGCGCGACTTCCTCTTTGCTTCGATAATGCCCATGCGCCGGATCAGCCATCGAGTGGCCCATAAAACGGTACGTCACGGCTTCGATAAAATGAGGGCCTTGGCCTTGGCGTACCTGGTCCACGATCTTGCGCATGGCCTCGCGCACGGCGAGAACATCCATGCCATCCACCTGTGTCGCATCGATGCCGTGCGAGCGCGCTTTGTCGGTGAGATTGGCATACAAGGCCACGGCACGCTGCACCGGCGTGCCCATGCCGTAGCGATTATTTTCGCAGATGAAGATGACCGGTAATTTCCAGAGCGCGGCGAGATTGAAGGCCTCATGGGCTTGTCCGCTCGGCACGGCTCCTTCTCCAAAGAAGCACAGCACGACCTGATCGCCCTTTTGATATTGGGAAGCAAAGGCTAATCCGGTGGCCAAAGGCAGGTGCCCTCCGACAATCGCGTATCCGCCCATGAAATGCCGCTCGGCATCGACCAAATGCATGGACCCGCCCTTGCCCTTGCACAATCCTCCGACTTTTCCAAACAACTCGGCCATGACTTTTTTCGGGTCTGACCCTTTCGCAAGACAATGACCGTGATCCCGGTACGCACTGATCACATAATCCCCCGGTCGAATGGCGGCAATGGCGCCGACCGCGACCGCTTCTTCGCCGATATACAGGTGGAGGAAGCCGGCAATCTTGGCAAGCGCATACATTTCAGCCGATTTTTCTTCAAACCGGCGGATGAGGAGCATCTGGCGGTAGAGGGCGAGAAGATCGTCTTGTCTCACACGGTCATTATGCCGGATGGTAGCATGGGACACAAGACGAGAGGATCGTATACGTAGACTTCGTGCTTACAGTGTAACCGCCGAGCGTCATTGCTTTAAGCGAGCCGTCGGGTCCTGCTTCAGTGCGGGATAAAAACTCTACAGGAAGGAATAATTGGAAAGAGGTCAAAGGAGGACTTTAATGTCCGATCCTTCAACTTTCACCTGATAAGTCTTCACGCAGGCTGATGGATTATTGACCGAGACCCCCGTTTTCACATTGAACTGCCAGGAATGCCATGGGCATGTTACCACGTCGCCTTCCAGCTCGCCTTCACCGAGCGGTCCACCGCGGTGGACGCACGTATTATCGACCGCATAGTACGTCCCCTCCACATTGAAGACGGCCACGGCTTGCCCGTTGACCTCAGCCACCATGCCGGCACCAGGCTTGACATCGTCCACTCCTGCGACTCGCGTAAAATCCGCCATCAGCTCCTCCCCATCATGACGTGATGCATGTATCCCTGTTATCCATTCGAGAGCGGCCGCTTGATTTTTTTGAGCAGGCTGTCGATTGTCGATCCCCCGCCCGCTTTCGCTGCCGCTCCGAAGCGTGATGTCAACTTCTCTGCAATGCTTCTAAAGGCCTGCGACTGCGGTGAATCAGGATTGCCCACGACAATCGGCGTCCCGGTATCTCCACCGGCGCGGATCGCGGGATCGATGGGAATTCTTCCGAGAAATGGAATACCGAGCTTTTCGGCGGCTCTCTCCCCTCCACCGTGCGAAAAAATCTCTTCACGCGTGCCGCAGTGCGCACAGACATAATAGCTCATGTTCTCGATGATGCCCAGCAACGGCACGTTCACCTTTTGGAACATCATCATTCCCTTGCGCACGTCATGAAGCGAGACTTCCTGGGGCGTCGTGACCGTAATCGCGCCGCTCAACGGAATCAATTGGGAAATGGTCAGTTGGGCGTCACCCGTCCCAGGAGGCAGGTCGATCAGAAGATAATCCAGTTCTCCCCAGACGACATCACGAAAGAACTGCTGAATCGCCGTATGAATCATCGGTCCACGCCAGACCACCGCCGTTTCTTCCGGCACAAAAAAGCCCATGGAGATTAATTTGACCCCATGGCTTTCTGCAGGTTTGATCTTGCCGTCTTGCTGCTCGGGTGGCTGCGTCGCTCCCATCATCATGGGAATATTCGGGCCGTACACATCGGCATCCATCAAGCCGACGCGCGCACTCAGTTGTTGCAGGGCGACCGCCAGATTGACGGCGACCGTCGATTTCCCGACACCGCCCTTGCCGCTGCTGACAGCGATGACGTGTTTTACGCCAGGGATCATATTCTCTTGTGCCTGCCCAGGCGTCATCCCAGGATTACCCTCTGCCACAATAGGTCTCCTTCGTCTTTAACGCATCAACAATAATGGAGAGGCGGACGACTCGGCCTCCCTGCATCTACATGCGAACACTGTCGGAAGTGCGCGCTTTGGACGGGCCGTCGGCCCGCCTAACCTTACACACCTACAGGCGGCTGGTCGGGATGATGTATCGCGCGCGTCCACCGAGCGCTTTCTGAATATGCGCCGTGCGCGAGCATGGTAACGTCCCAGTCGCCGTCCCCTCATCATACGCTATCTATTTTCAGCGAGACAAGCTGGTGAAGCCGGCGGCGAGCCGTATGAGAAACTAAGCTTGGTGGCGTTGGAGATTGTAGGCCAAGCGCAATTTCGACAGCGTATAGATCAGCCATTTGGAAGGATCGAAATGATACCACTCGGCGCCGTTGCGATAGTCTCTGAGGAACATGTGGTGATAGTTATGGTAGCCCTCTCCAAACGTAATGAGCGAGATCCACCAGCTATCTCGGCTGCTGTCCCCAGTCCCATGAGGCTGAGCGCCCCACATATGACAGATCGAATTGATGCAGAACGTCGAATTGAGCACGAAAAAGGTCCGCCCGATGCCGGCCAGGATAAAGCAACTGAGTCCACTCATCCATCCCCCATAGAAGAACCCCACGACAAAGGGAAGCGCAAGCCCCGACAAGACAATCGCGACGTAATTTCGATCTTGCCACATAATGAGCGGATCTTTCCTCAGCGTCTTTTCATACTTTTCTGCACGATAAGGCGACTGGGTAAACAACCATCCGCAATGGCTATACCAGAATCCCTTGGTCGCATTGTAGGGATCTTCCTGTCCATCACATCGCGCGTGATGCCGAATATGGTCGGAGCACCATCGCAGCGCCGAGTTTTCGAGCGCCCACCCGCCAGCTACGAGAAGACACGCTTTCACCCACGGTTTGCATTCGAAGCTTCGATGGGAAATCAGGCGGTGGTAGCCCACCGTGATACCGAGTCCGGTAATCAGATACAGCACGACGAACATGGTCCAATCGAGAGCCGAAAATCCGTGGAGGTACCCAAACAGCGGCACGCCGATAATGGTCGCGACCGTCATGGTGAAAAAGAGCACAATCGTCGGGTAATCTTTTTTGAAGTGCGGTTGCTCCACTCGTACCCTCCAGTAACTATGATATGGGGTTAGTCGACTAGGCTAGAAAAATTGCCGCCTATAATAGCGATCGCTCCGGCAATTTTCAAGGAGATTCACAGTGAGTGTATACTATAACAGATGAATCGTCTAACCCCTAATCCCACTGAAAAACAGGATATTACCGATCTTAATTCGGCCATCGATCGGATCGGTCGCCGGCTCGCCGATCGCTCTGCCGGTTTCGTACCGACCCTCTTCAATCGCCGGTGGTGGTCCAATAGGCTGCTGGACTGGTGCATGAAGGATGAAGCCTTTAAGGTCCGGTTGTTTCGCGTCATCGACCTGTTGCCCTCGTTGAAAGACGATCGTCAAGTGACCGCGCTCATCGAGGAATACTTCCACGATCTTCCAACCTTGGCGACACCGCTGCAGTGGGGATTGCGAGCCCTTTCGGCGACGAACGTAAGCGCGCGCATGAGCGGCCATTCGCTGCGGCAACAGATCGTCGAGATGGCAAGGATGTTCATTGCCGGCACAACCGTCCAAGACGCCGACCCGATTCTTTCCCGACTGTGGAAGAGCGGACGAGCCTGTTCCATTGATCTATTGGGAGAAGCGAGCGTCTCGGAAGTTGAGGCTGATCGCTACCTCGAGCGGTGCCTGGAGGCTCTCACGCTGCTTGACCGAGAGGCAATCACATGGCCATCCGATCGCCTCTTGGAACACGATCACCTTGGGAGCATTCCTCGCGTCCATCTCTCGGTCAAACTGTCGGCACTCTATTCGCAGCTCGATCCCATCGATCCGGAAGGGGCCTATGAGGCTATTGCGGCGCGTCTTCGGCCATTGCTGGATCGCGCGCAGACGATTCCGGCCGCCATCACGTTCGATATGGAACAAGCAGAGATTAAAGATATCATTCTCACGACCTTCATGCGATTGCTTTCGGAAGAGCCGTATCGGAGATATCCGCATGCCGGTATTGCCCTGCAGGCCTATCTCACCGATTCAGCAGAAGACCTGGATCGACTGGCTGGATGGGTTCGGCAACGCGGCACTCCGATCACCGTACGATTGGTCAAGGGCGCGTACTGGGACTCCGAAATGATTCGTGCTCAGCAGCGCGGCTGGACGATTCCGGTGTTTCAATCGAAGGCCGACACGGATGCCAATTATGAGCGGCTCAGCCGAATGTTAGTTGAGCAGAGCGATGTGATTCGGCCGGCGTTCGGCACCCATAATATCCGTAGCCTCGCGCATGCCGAGGCGGTCGCTCAAGCCGCCGGCCTTCCGCCGGAGGCTTATGAATTTCAGATGCTCTTCGGCATGGCGGAGCCGCTCCAAGTCGCCGTGGCCAAAGCCGCACGCCGTGTGCGGATCTATGCACCGATCGGAGAACTGATTCCCGGCATGGCGTACCTCGTCCGCCGCCTGTTGGAAAATACGTCGAATGAGTCCTTTCTGCAAAAAGAACATTCGGGGAAAGAGTCGATCGAGAGTCTCTTGAGCCCCCCTCATCCGCCCTCATCGTCCAGTAATGGCAACGGCGGGGCAGTCCTATCGAAGAGCGACGGCGCGTACCTCGATCGATTTGCGAATGAGCCACTCACCGATTTTTCCCACACCGATGCTCGGGCCGCAATGCAGAAAGCCATCGGCCGTGTAAAGGCACAGCTCGGCCGCGACTTTTCACAAATGTTGTCCACCGCCATCCGTCCATCCGGCCCTGAACTGCGTTCACGGAATCCGAGCCGACCGGATGAGGTAGTCGGCCGGCTGCAAAGCTGTTCTCCCGGCGATGTTGATCTCGCGCTGGCAAGCGCCAGACGCAATGCTTCGAGTTGGAGTTGCACTACGCCGGATCGCCGCGCGGAGATCTTGATCAAAGCCGCAACCCTGATGCGTCGATGTCGATTTGACTTCGCCGCGTGGGAAATTTTTGAAACGGGCAAGC
>DATEPO010000164.1:0-2530 GCA_035273145.1 Nitrospiraceae bacterium | reverse complement strand
AGGCGCGAGCGTTGATGTCCCGACAAGTGTATTCGACAGTGATGCCCGGCAGACGGCGATCGGATATGGGCGGCGCTTCGCGAGCGCGGACCAGCGCGCAAACCTCACCGTTCAATCCATTCCAAATAACGAGGGCGATACACCTGCCACGTTTCTCGCGAAGAAAAAGCCGCCACCGGGGATAGAGTACAAGAGAGTTACGCCCCGGTTCTTCGCCGTTTCCAGTGTTCGCAACAACAAAATCTGGTACGACCGCTGCAACTTCAGCGGCCATTACATCAACTGCGTGCTGATTAATTACCCCGCGGCGGAGAAGCGAGAATGGGATGACGTCGTCACGCGCATTAGCCACAGCCTGTCAGCCAAATAATCTGGATAGGCTGAGACTCTGTCACGAACGTGACCTCAACATTAGCCCAAGCCGCTCTTGTTCCAAGTCTAACCCAGTTGTTGCTGTGAGAGCGAGTGCTCAAGAAAGAATCGTAGCATTTCCCTGGTTGCGTTCGGTCCTCGCGGATCAGTGTAGGAGCCGGCAGGGCTGCCTCCAGACCATGCGTGTCCCGATCCATGGACATTCCAGTGTTCAAGAATCCCCCGGCCACTCGCATCGGTATAGATGGTGCGGGTATAGGCGTGCCCTCCAGGGACTCGTCCGCAGTCTACTTTCTTTTGCGTGCTGGTTGTTCTCATGGACTGCTCAAGAATTTGATCACCATTGCTCGGATGCACGGTGGCATCGCGATCACCATGAAAAACAATCGTTGGGACGATTGGCCCGTCATGTAGCAATGCCCTGGTTTCGGACCCGCTGCCTTGTCGCATAGCCATAAACGCAGAAGGAAGGTCACTGGCGGCGCCGCAAGCAAGCCCAGAATGTATTCCGATCGCTGCGTACAAATCGCTGTATGTTGCGCCCATGATGGCAGCAGCGGCCGCTCCAGCGGAGAGCCCACCAACATAGACCCGCTCTGGAGCAATCGAATAGTCGCGCATGACTTGACGCGTCATGCCCGCGATCAGGGAGGGTTCACCACTGCCCCGCTGCTGGTCGGCTGCGCGAAACCAATTCCAGCATCTCGCCTGGTTTGCCTCGGTGCGCTGTGCAGGATAGAGCACAAAGCAATTCTGTTCTTCCGCGATAAAGTTCATCCTCGTGCCGGCGGCAAAATCGTCCGGCGACTGGGTGCAGCCGTGCAGCATGACCACCAAGGGAAGCGGTTGGCCCTGATAACGGCTCGGGATGCATAGTTTGTAGCTACGGCTTCCCGCCGGATTGCTGTAGGTGCCGTCGACGAACCTTGCACCATCCGGCACAATATCTGCCGTGGACGGCGGGGCACGCTTGACCCGACCTCGTAGTCCGAACTGAGAGCGCTGCTTTGTGCGATCGAGCAAGTCGCGGAACACGGGCCGCTCGGTGAATTTGGGCGGCGTTAAGTCCGAAGGATCGGTGTCCTCAACATCATTGACCTCGGCCTCGATGGTGGTCGGCTTTGGTCCTGGAAGGGCAATGGGACTGCTTCGCAATGTCGGATCTGGCGCGCTCTCGCCGCGAAGCATGCTCCGAAGCAATGCGGTGGCCTCGACGAATTGGCCGGCGCGCGTGAGGCGTGTGGCTTCGCGAACTATGTCCTGGTTCAGCATGATTTTCACTTGGTCCTATCAGCAAGAGCGGCCTTGACCGCGGGAGTGGCATGCAAAGCTCCCAGCACGCAGACCGAGGCAATGGTTGCGCGAGCAAGCTCGGGCGTGACGTCTTGGGCGATGGTGGCGAGCCCCAGAACATTGATGTGCAGTACTTCTCCGGCTCGTCGCACCGATTCCAGATCCTCACGGCTGTAATTCCGCAAGCCGAGATCCAGACTTTTGCGGACCGTGGACTGCTTGATCACGTCTGCATGACGTTCGAGCTGGTTGCGGATTGCGGTCCGAATGAAATCGGTGCGGTTCGAGTAAAAGCCCTCCTGCACCATCAGATCGACGTGGCCGAGGTCGACATAACCAAGGTTGATCGTGATCTTTTCAGTGTCAGTGGGCTTAGGTCTTAGTTCGCGAACGTTGTCGGCCATCCATTCACCATCCAATTGGCAGCTCAGAGGCTGGTAGATGGATGGTGCCCCATGATTTGCAAGTATGCGGTCCTGAAAAAAGATCGCGCCATCCAACTGCCGGAAGCGAGCCGATGCCCGATCAGGGACCGCAGAACTGAAAGGGCCGACTTTGCGGTTAGGAAGGAGCGCAATTGAAGGGAGCTGTGAGGTCGTGCTTGGCAGACCAGCAAGGCGGACAGTGCGGCGCGCTGTGACACAATCAACACACCGAATGAGATCGGTGATTGATCCCCTGCTGGTTTTTCAGGGGCCATAGACCCCCGTAATCGTTTGCCGGATTTTGGTGATAAAGGTCGGTACAACATGTCGCTCGTCAAACGGACCAGAACTCGCACCATGACCTCAGTCGTATTTCTCCTAATGCACACTTGATCTCAGCCCCCGGCATCCCGAGCGTTCAACTGGTCGCCGCCGTCCTC
>DATEPO010000163.1:0-12636 GCA_035273145.1 Nitrospiraceae bacterium | reverse complement strand
AGTTCCGCCATCCTGCGCGTCACCACCCGCCAGCAGGCCGGCGATAGCGCGACGCTGGGCGGCGTCACGCTGCTGCACTGGGGGGCTGTCGCCCTCGCCGCCGCTGTAGGAATCAAATTAGTGATCAAGGGAGCGGTGTTGGCGTCAGCCCTCGGCGAACTGCCCCTGGAGGCCTATATCGCCACTGTACAGTTCAAGGCTGGCTTGTTGCGCGTGATTCTCGCCCTTGCTTTTATCTGGTACGCCAAGCGATTGATGAAGGACCCCCGCAAGATCTCGTCCTGGACAGCCGTCGCAGCGCTTACCGTCCCCTTGGTCGTGAGCGGTGCGTGGCTGGTGCACGCCGTGGGACGATTCGAGGACCGTGGACTGCTGATGTTCACGACCGTGGTGCATCAGCTCGCGGCCGCGATCTGGTTCGGCTGCGTGGCGCAATTGCTGATACTTTGGAGGGCACGTGACAAAGAGGCAGGGGCCAAGGACCTGTGGCCTCTGGCCATCACTCGCTTTGCTTGGATGGGCATAAGTTCCGTTATCCTGCTTATCGCCACAGGTCTTTTTCTGGCATGGAGGTATATCGGCAGTTGGGACGGTTTGTTCGGAACCGGCTATGGCAGTCTGGTGGTGACCAAGGGTGCGCTGTTGCTGGTTGCCCTGGGATTCGCTTATCTCAACAACCGGGCAGGCAGGCGTTGGCGCAAGAACGGGGACCTCACCGGCCTCGTCAATAAAGTTCCCTACTACATTGAGGCGGAAACGTTCGTCTTGGTGGGCGTCTTGTTCGTCGCCGCCTCTCTATCCTCGCAGCCCCCTGCCGTAGATATTCCCGACCGCACCGCGTCGGTATCGGAAGTCGTGAATATGTTTATGCCGAGCATTCCCAGGATTCACTCTCCCAGCCACCAGGAACTGCTGGCCGGCGAGGCGGGCCGCGTCGCGGTGGTCAACAAAATCCCCTCCGTGGCGGCCAAGGAATGGTCGGACTACAACCACAATATGTCCGGCATTTTACTGACTCTCATGGGTCTTCTAGCAATGTTGTCCTATGTTGGAACACGGGAACTCGCATGGACGAAATACTGGCCGGCAGGATTCATCGGATTGGGCATTTTTCTGTTTTTCCGGAGCGATGCCGAAACCTGGCCGCTCGGTCCAATCGGCTTCTGGGAAAGCACGTTCGGTAACGGCGAAGTGTTCCAACATCGCATCGCGACGATGATGCCATTCCTGCTTGGCGGAATAGAGTTGAAGGCGCGCTCCGACCCGAGGGCCAATAAGCTAAAATTTGTTTTTCCCATCCTCTGCGCGTTCGGAGGCGTACTTCTGCTGACTCACGCCCACGCCGAATTCGAACTGAAGAGCGAATTCCTGATCCAGGCCATTCACACCACTATGGGACTGTTGGCGATTATCGTGGCCAGCGGACGCTGGCTTGAATTGCGCTTAGTCTCACGAGACGGGTACCAGGAAGGCCGCATTGCGGGCCTCATCAGCGTGGCCGCTTTGTTTTTAATCGGGGTCATCATGGTGTTCTATCGAGAACCGCTAATCTGATGTTCACGATGGCACACCATGATCCAGTCAGGAGGGTGACGGATAGAGTCGCAAGCGTTTGCATGAATACGTTACCGCCGGACTTCAGCTACAGTCGCCAGTTGGGAGACCGTCAGTCGTGCCGCGTTGAGGGAGTCGGCCAGCGCTTCTATGGCCCTTTCCAGGTTGATGCGGAGTTGAGATTCTTTCTTCCCTCGTTCGGCCTCCGGCAGTTGCTTGAGCGTCCCCCAGGCGTAAAACGCGCCCTCCATCGATTGCCAGACGGGATTTCCTTGCACCGTCTCGAAGGCTCTCGCTTCGATGACGACGGGACGAAACGCGATGCCGAACAGATAGCCTCCACCCAACAAGAGGGCCGAGTTCACGAGGACATCGACACCCACATTGGCCAAGATGATGGCAGGGTTCCACGCGCTGGCAAGACCAATCACAACGGTTTCGACCGAGAGTTCGGCCAAGGCACCCGTGACAAACCATTGCCATCGAATCCGGCCATACTCCAGGATATTTCCCGCCACCACGAGATCCGCCTTCAGTCGTCGTCGAAGTTCCGACAATTGTTCCGGGGTCGGGAGCACCCCTGGTTTCAGGCCTAACTCCACGGCGACCGCATCCGTTTGTTCGAGCGGTACGAACTGAAATTGTTGGCCAGTGGCGAGTCGGCTGAGAAAGAGCCACCGTGCATCGGCCAGCACGTCTTTGAGCGCTTCCGCTACCTGGCGGGGTTCTTCTTCGGCCGATGGCTTCACGTCGACACTTTTTACAGCCGACAAGGTCGTGATCTTTCGATCGATGCCGAACGGTAACAGGGCAATAGACGGTCGCTCGGCAACGGCCGTGTCAAAGTCAGGTGTCGAGCGGAAATACGCACATCCCGTGATCAGAGCACCAAACAAACAGAGGGACCCTACGACCCGGTGCCGGCGCGAAATCAGGAACCACCCCCCATGCTCATTCTTCTAGTGTGGTAGCGCAACGCCCGATATCCGGCATGGGCCGCATTATTGATGGGGAGTACAAGTGTCCTTAGTGTCCTTGTCAGCGTCACGGCAGTAGGGAAGGGTTATCAGAAGAGCGCGTTCGTCGTGAGCCGCTTGCTGACTTCCCAGAACGGACCAGGAAACGAGTGGGCCGCCTGAAGGACGCGGGCGAGGGACGTGACAAAATAGTCAATGTCATGTTTTGTCACGACCAGTGCGGGTGCCACTTTCAGGACATCTTCGTTGTGACCTGCCACTTGGGTCAAAATGGCGTAGTCCTGTATCAGGGGAATGGTCAACACTTGCGCAAAGAGGCCCGGATTGATCTTATGCATCATTGTCCAGGCTTGACGCAGAGAGAATGAGGTCGGCTCGCCTAACTCGAGGCCGATCAGGAGACCACGCCCACGGACCGCTTTCACCAGCTCATATTTCTCTTGTAACGGCCTGAGCATTGTCATGAAGTAGTCGCCCAATTCTCGGCACCGTGCCAATAGATGCTCCGTGTCGAGCACCTGCAGCGTGGCTAAGCCTGAGATCATCGCCAGATTGTTGCCCATGAACGTCGAGGCGTGGACGCAACTGCGGTCCAGTCGCGAGAACACTCGTTTGATAACGTCCTTGCGCGTCACGACGGCGGACACGGGCACCATCTCGCCGCTGAGTCCTTTTGAGAGGCAAATGATGTCGGGTTCGATCTGCCACTGTTCGGTCGCCAAGAAGGTCCCCGTTCGCCCAAGGCCCGTATGGATCTCATCCATAAGAAACAGCGCCTTGTACTTCCGACACAACTGTTGAACATAGCTAAAATATCCATCAGGTGGAACTATGACGCCCGCACTCACCTGGATCGGTTCCAGCAGGACGCCGGCCACGTCGCCTGCCATGAGTGCTCGTTCGATCGCGTCGGCGTCGGCAAAGGGCACGGCATCCGTTTTGGGCACAAGCGGCTCGAACCCTTCTCGCCACATCCTGTGACCAGTCACGGAGAGGGCTCCGTACGTGACCCCATGGTAGGAGTGATCGGCGTAGAGAATCCGGGACCGGCCCGTTGCACAGCGGGCGAACTTCATCGCCGCTTCAATGGCTTCGGATCCCGAATTCGCGAAGAAGACCATCTCAAGCCATGGGATGCGCTGAATCAGTGCTTCCGCGAGCAGCCCGGACAGCAAGGAGCAGTCCAGCTGAATCAAATTCGGCAGTGACTCGTTGAGGGCCTCGCAGAGCGCTCGGCGTATGACCGGATGATTGTGCCCGATGTTCGACACGCAGAAGCCCGATATGCAGTCCAAGTAGCGTGTCCCCTCCTGGTCCCACAGATAGCAACCTTCAGCTCTAGCGTAGATCTTGTCATACCCAATCAGTTCGAGGGCGTGTACCCATGCCGGATTGATATACTTCGCATGCAACGTGTAGTTCTCGCCGAGTCGCTGCCGAAACGTCCCGACAATATCAAGCGCCATGATCACTCTCCCTTCGTTCCAGGTATCTCTGTGCCGCGCGTACTGCAGGCGCATGGAGAGTCGCCGTGCGACAATCGTCCAAGATCGGGTTCATTCCTCCCCTGCAACACACTTCTCGTGAATACGTGAAGGAAGCTGCCACATGTTCTGAGGCATTACAATCAGCGGCGGAGAAAGTTATGGTGATCATGATAATGGGATTATGTTAGCCGAACTTCATTTTCATCCCGACCAGGGCCGACGCCAGCGCTAAGGTCGCGACGTTCGTCACGATGATCGGAAGCGAGCCGATCGAAAATCCATAGATCACCCACAGCAGCACGCCCGAGGCGAACGCTCCCAACATCCAGAATGAAAAATCTTTAGCCGACTTTGACCGCCACGTTTTAAGCACTTGCGGCAGGAACGAAATCGTCGTCAGGGTCCCGGCCGCTATCCCCAACACACTCACGCTATCCATCACTCACCTCTTTGCCGATCCGCTAGAACATCCTGCGCTAAGTGGAAGCAACACTGATACCGCCGACCCCCGTGCGGATTGTGCGAAATCGCGTCCGATACTTCTTACGCGAGTCTTTCCTTGGGCCTGATACTCATGGCGGGCCATCTATACGACTATACAGGAGACACGGTAGTGCACGATTCACCAGTCGTCAGGGAGAGACACGATGATGCCGATGGGACGCACGCGATGGGCCATTGCCGAGGGCTATATTCCTCCCTACAGCCATGGACCCGAACCGCAGTTCACGAGCCATGAGACAGCCTGTTTATTGAATAGCTCCGATCAGGATGCCCACGTCGCGATTACGATCTTCTATTCGGATCGCGAGCCGGTCGGGCCGTATCGAGTTATCGTCGGGGCGCGCCGCACGCACCATCTGCGCTTTAACAATCTGACCGATCCGGAACCGATCCCGCGCGGGACGGACTATGCCAGCGTGATCGAATCGGATGTGCCGATCGTCGTGCAGCACACACGGCTGGACTCCCGGCAGGCAGAAAATGCGCTCGTCTCGACGATCGCCTTTGCGGGAGAGTAGCGGGCGGACGCACTTGACGCTGAAGTAAATAAGTAATTGGGTAATCCGGTCAGGACCGATCTTCTCTCGTCAGTTACTCAATTACTACATTACGCAATGACATCTTTACTGTGGAAGGAATGCTCCCATGGCTAAAACAGTCTCAGACTTACTCATGAACCGATTGATCGATTGGGGCGTGGATACGGTCTTCGGATTTCCAGGCGACGGGATTAACGGAATTTTCGAAGGCCTCAGGACGTATCAGGACAAGATCAAGTTCATTCAGGTGCGGCATGAAGAAGCCGCCGCATTCGCGGCCTGCGCCTACGCCAAATTCAAACGCAAGCTGGGAGTCTGCATCGCCACATCCGGGCCGGGTGGTATCCACTTATTGAATGGACTGTATGATGCGAAATCCGACGGCCAGCCCGTCCTCGCGATTACGGGCCACACATTTCACGACTTGATCGGCACGCATTTTCAGCAGGACGTGGACCTCGATAAGGTCTACACCGATGTGGCGGCGTATAACGAACGCATCATGGGCCCCGCGCACGTCAACAATGCGGTCGACGAAGCGATTAAAACCGCCCTCGCCCGTCGTACCGTGGCCCATCTGACCATCCCCAAAGATATTCAAGACTGGACGGAAAATGGAAGTCAGCGCTCCAAGATGAATATCGCCAAGCATAGCGGGGACGTCTATGCGGAAGCGCTGCCGCTGCCGCCGCAATCCATCCTGAAAAAGGCCGCCGAAATCATCAACGCCGGCTCCAAGGTGGTCATTCTGGCAGGCCGGGGCGCCCTGACGGCCCGCGATGAAGTGCTGCAGTTGGCCGAGAAAGCGGCCGCGCCCATTATCAAACCGCTCCTCGGGAAGGGCGTCGTGCCCGATGATCATCCCTATACGACCGGGGGAATCGGTTTGCTCGGCACGGCTCCGTCGCAGGATGCGATGGAAGGGTGCGATACGCTGATCATCATCGGCAGCAGCTTTCCGTATGAAGACTTTTATCCGAAACCTGATCAAGCTCAATGCGTGCAGATTGATATCGACCCGGCGCGCATTGGATTGCGCTACCCGGCCGCTGTCGGCCTGGTCGGCCAGAGTTGGGATGTGCTGCGAGCCCTGCTGCCGATGATTCAACCGAAAAAGGACCAGTCCTTCCTGAAGAACATCCAGAAGAGCGTGAAGCAGTGGGACGAGCTGATGACACAGCGTGCAACCCGGATGGACATGCCGATGAAACCGCAGGTGGTGGCTCATCAGCTCAACGAGTTTCTGGCCGATGACGCGATCATCTGTTGCGATACGGGTACGATTACGACCTGGGCGGCCCGCCATATCAAAATGCGAGGCGACATGATGTTCTCGGCGTCCGGCACGCTGGCTTCGATGGCGAACGGCCTGCCCTACAGCGTCGGCGCGGCGGTGGCCTATCCTGGACGGCAGGTCGTCTGTTTCATTGGAGACGGCGGCTTCGCGATGCTGATGGGAGAAATGGCGACGCTCGTGAAGTACAACCTGCCCGTCAAAGTCATCGTGATCAAGAACAATGTGCTCGGACAGATCAAGTGGGAGCAGATCGTATTGGAAGGCAACCCGCAGTTCGGGGTGCAATTGCAACCGATCGACTTTGCCGGCATCGCGAAGGCATGCGGAGCGCCCGGCTATACCGTCGACGATCCCAAGAAAGTCCGCGATGTCCTCCGCGAGGCCTTTGCGCAGCCCGGACCCGCCTTGGTCGAAGCGGTCGTCGATGCGAGCGAACCGCCGATGCCCGGCAAGATCAAGATGACGCAAGCGCTGCATTTTGCCGAAGCGCTCGCCCGAGGACAAAAGGATCGTTGGGACATTATCAAGACGGTCATCGAAGACAAAGTGCGGGAAGTGGTGTAGTCGACAACCATGCGAGAACCACAAGGAGGCGATATGAGAATCTGGCTTGCCATCGGAATCGGACTGCTACAGGCCCATGACGCCGCCGCCGCGGATTCGTCGAAGCAGGATAAGGGCAAGGGCATTGTGAACGAACGAAGCACCGGCAACGAGCCATTTACCGGCCCGGGAGCATCCGGCGGCCCAATGCACAGTACGCCGGGCGCAACCGAAAAGTCCATGCAGGAAAGCACGAAGGCGCAGAGCGGGATGGGAACCGGCGCCGAAGCAGGCGCAAAAGATAAATCGAAGAAGTCAGGATCCGGTTCAGGGACCGGCAGCGGCGGACATTAAGCTATTGGTAGGTAGGCGGCGCGAGAGCGATCGGTGTCAGACCGACCTCTTCGCCGCCTCTGGACATCGCGGCCTCGTTTACAACGCCGCATTCGGCAACAGACTCGTTTAGATGACTTGCGGACGCTTTTGATGAATCATCAACCGCAATCTCGCATGTTGAAGCGGCTTCTCTGGGTCTCTCGTATACTTTCCCCGATCTTCGCCGACCTCGACCTCGCCCAACGGGATTGTCACGTTCTGTCGAAGATGCGGAAAGGCCGTTTCGAGGGCGAGGCTCACGATTTCGGTATTACAGTCCTTCACTTCCGCATTGAGATCGCGCGCATCATCGAAATCGACGGTAATCCGCTCATCCTGGTCGATCCACCGACGAATCGCACTGGCCTTTGTCTCGTTTTCCATCAATGTGACCTCCACTGACTATGCAGGACAGATAAGGATCTTCTCCTAGAACGATGAGATCACTGGCCGATGATCATGGCGATGTTCTCGTCTCTTCTCGAACGCGACTACCGGTCATGAAGTTATAGGGACGGTACCCATACCCGTATCCGTACGAACCATAAGCGGGGTACGCATAATACCGGTTCCCGCCTGCCGCGGTATTGTTTTTATTCCAGACCGTCATATCCCGAATGGCGAGCGTCGGAAATTCGTACTGGCTTTCCCCCACGTGTCCTTTGGTCGGAGGTTTCACTTCACCGATAATGGTGACCGGAGTACCTTCCTTGAGAATCGCGGGGTCCACAATTTCTGTTCCGGAATCGAAGGCGACGAAACGGCCTTTCGATTCGGTCCGTTCGGTCGTGGGGGTCAGATCGTCCTTCAAGGGTAGTTGCAACACTTCGATCAGGGTCTTATCTTCCAAGCGCTTCGCCGAGAGAATTTCTCCGCCAAGGACAATCACCTCGCCTTGATACGACGATGGAGAGGACTTCACCTGATCGAAGTTCACGCCGCGGTTCACAGTGCCCTTCAAATCATCCGGGATGACATGATACCGATTACACCCCGTCGCAAGCATGACACCCATGATCGCTACCATCGTCAGCACTCTTTGTGTATTCATAGCAATCCCTCCGCGGCTATACTCGCTCAGATAACGGGAGTCGCACCGGCGATACTCTCTTCTGTGCTCATTAGGATGTATGCAAGCACCGCGCCTTAAGCGAGAAAGAAGGAAGCTCACCGAATAGTCCTTGAGCAAGATCGCAAGACTCATTCCGTCGTCGATGAAGAGGATAAGCTGTCTGGTCGAGAGACATTTTTTCTCCTCTGCGAGTTCATTTCTGTGTCCCGCAGTTCCTTGAGGCTGACAAAGAGGGACGAGCGATCAAAGAATGATGGATGGCTTTCTGAACTATACGATGCTTGCCGGTGTCGGGCTGGTTGCCGGCGCGTTCAACACCGTGGCCGGGGGCGGCTCGTTTTTGACACTCCCGTTCTTGATGGTGTTAGGCCTTCCGGCTACAGAGGCCAACGGCACGAATCGTCTGGCCGTGATTCTTCAAAGTCTGACTGCCTTCTGGGAGTTTCGCCGCTCCAGCGGGCGCCGAGATGGCGATCGGGAGGGAAATGGGAATGAGATGGCCCGGCGGTTAGCCGTCATTGCGACCATACCCACCATATTGGGAAGCCTGCTGGGCGCGTGGATATCGCTGGCGGTGGGCGATCAGGCCTTTAAAAAGATCCTGTCCATCTTGATGGTCGCCGTCACGGTATGGACGCTCTGGGATCCCGTCGGAAAGAAAAAGATCAGTCTTCGCGCTCCAGAAAGCCGCTATGGCGCCACTCACGCACTGCTGTTTCTGCTGGTCGGTCTGTACGGAGGATTCGTTCAGGCCGGTGTAGGGTTCTTGATCTTGGCCGTCACGACCTATAGCGGTCTGGATTTGGTGCGAGGCAATGCGGTGAAGGTCTTCAGTGTCCTGCTGTTGACCGGCGTGTCACTGGTCTTCTTTGCGTGGCATGGGACCATCGATTGGTCCGTTGGACTCGCGCTGGGCGCCGGCAGCTCAGCCGGTGGGCTATTAGGGGCGCGTCTCTCCGTCCGAATCGGGGCGACATGGATTCAGCGAATCGTCATCGCCGCTGTGTTCCTGTTTGCCATTGTGCTCTGGATCAGCGATTAACATGATCTTCCCGCTTCTCCTGGTTGCGCCGTCTGCCCATCGCGCGCCTTGTCGCCGAGATACTCCTCAATGTAGAGCTTTTGAACCAGAACCATGAGGACAACCGTGAACGGCGCGGCTAGCGTGACCCCTATCGGCCCGACCCATATGCCGGCAAAGACCTGCGACATGATCGTGAGCACAGGGGGCAGCGACACCGCTCGTTGTTGGATCAACGGGGTCAGCACATAATCCTGTACGGTCTGTACGCCAAGATAGAGGGCGGCGACCCAGAGGGCGGAGTGCATGCCTTGCTGCTCGAGGGCCAGCAGGAGAGCTGGAAGAGCCGAGACGACAGGACCGATATACGGAATGAAGCCGAACAACCCGGCCAGCAGTCCCAGGATAAAGGCTAACGGGATTCCCATCGCCAGGAGTCCTAAGCCGGTCAGGACGCCGACGAACGTCATCGCGAGGAGACGGCCGAACAACCATCGTGTCAGACTGTCCCCGGCGTCGATTAAAGCGTTACGGATGTGCGGCCGTCGATCGATCGGCAGGAGCCGAAGCGCTCCATCGAGGTATTGATGCGGGGTCGCCGCGAAGTAGACGCCAAGAAACAGCACGATCACGAGCGCGCCGACCCCTTCGAGCGCGAATGACGCCAATTGTCCCCCTTTCTTGACCGCCTCCTGGCCGTTCGATGACGCCTTCTGACTTGTCGATACGAGCCACTTGCCCCACGAGGAATGTTCCGCTTTCTGCTTCAGGTGGTCGATGCTCTTCGGCAATTGGTCCGCGAGTTCCCCCAGTTCATCTGAAATCCTCGGCGCCGTCCACAGGCCTGTCAGGATGCTCAGCGACACGAGTATTAGGACGACGATCGCCAGAGCCTTCCCTTCACTGAGTGGAACCAAGCGCGTGACAAGCCCGGCGAGCATTCGCAGGAAGACGGCAAAGAGAAGACCGCCAAAGGCCACAAACAGCGCATTAGCCGCGTAACCAAAGAGGATGAGAGGAACAAGGACCCCCAGCGCCACGCCGAGGACAATCGTCGTCCTTCTCACAAGGGAATCGACCGGTTCAGCCTTCCCACTCACCGGGCATTCCTTTTTCATTTGATATTCCGCCTCCGCACCGCGCGACACTGCAGGTCGACGTCACTCACGCACAACACGCAGCCGCATCCCTGGACGCTGTCCTTGATCTTAGTCCATGCCGCCGGTGCTCCTCACGGCTCCGGCCATTCCAGTCGCTCTGCCCTGCCGTAGCTTGCTGGTCTCAAGGAAAATATGACGGATCTCCGGATGCGCGGCACGGATACAAGACTCCAATCGATCCACGGCGGCCGCAATCTGTTCGGCGGACATCAGGGGCGCGAACTGAACATCCAGGGCGAGCACCGCATTCTGCGGACCAAAAAACATGGTGGCCGGGCGGCCGACGGCATGCACCGCCCGGTCCGCTCTAATGATCTGTTCGATGTCCCTCAAGATCGGCTCTGCTGCCGCTTCACCGATCAAGAGCCCCTTGCTTTCTCTTGCGAGCAGCCCGGCAATGACGGCTAAGAGCAACCCGATCAGCATGGACGCGAGAGCATCGTAGATCGGAGCCTTGAACTGCGTGGCGGCAAAGACGCCGAGAAATGCAATGGCGATCCCGGCCAACGCTGCCGTATCCTCGAAGAGCACCAAAAACAAGGCAGGATCCTTGGTGGCGCGGAACGCGAGGAAGGGCCGCTGATGAGGATACCGGCGTCTGAACGCCTTCCACGCCACGGCCCAAGACACGCTCTCGAAACAGGCCGAGGCGGCCAGCACCACATACGTCCAGAACGGGTCCCCTATCGCCTCGCCATGGCGCAACTTCCGTATCCCTTCATACCAGGACACGCCGCCCCCCAGCGCAAACAGTAGGATCGCCACGATGAACGTCCAGAAATACAACTCCTTGCCATATCCAAACGGATGCAGGCGGTCAGGCGGCTGCCGACTCCTCCGAAGCCCAATGAAGAGCAAGGCTTCATTGCCCATATCGACGAGGGAATGAATGGCCTCTGCCAGCATGGCGGAACTTCCCGAGCCGAAGGCCACTACAAACTTGATAGCGGCAATCGCGCCGTTGGCGATCAACGCCGCCGTCACTGAACGATGGGTCTCCCGGTCGTCCATAAGAGGTTCCAAAAGTGCCACAGGACGCGCTGTGATCGCTCCCGAGTCGTCTCAAGCGTTCTCGACTACCATACGCTGACAGTTCGTTTTGAAACATCGGTCGAGCAGCGAACAGGGCGAAGACTTTGAGTAACAGTAACGTCGCCAACCCGGCTACACATCTTCCGCTTCGTCATGAACACCGCCCCCAGGCCTGGATGATCCGCACGTCCTCTTTCCTGTCGTAATGCCTTAATGGCCGCTTTGTAGCGGCACCGCTGATTTCACGAAAGCGCAATCTTTGACACCGTTCACCCTCGACACTGACGGCAGTGTGTCGGGCACCGTGTCACAATAGGATGGATATCCAATTAAATCGCTCTGGAAATCAGCCTCGAACCTCTCGAAGAGCGGAGTACGTATGGCCAAGTCGCAAACCGTCGCCGACATGCTGATGGAGCGTTTGATTGCGTGGGGCGTCGATACGATCTTCGGCTACCCCGGCGACGGAGTGAACGGGCTCTTTGAAGGGCTTCGGACGCATCAAGACCGCATCAAATTTATCCAGGTCCGGCACGAAGAGGCCGCCGCCTTTGCCGCTTGCGGATATGCCAAGTTCACCGGCCGGCTTGGCGTCTGCCTGGCGACATCCGGTCCGGGCGGGCTCCATTTGCTGAACGGCTTGTATGACGCCAAGTATGACGGCCAACCCGTGCTGGCGATTACCGGCCATACCTTCCATGACTTGATCGGCACGCGCTTCCAGCAGGATCTCGATTTGGACAAGGTGTATACGGACGTGGCCGCGTTCAATCAACGGGTGATGGGACCGGCGCATCTGTACAATGTCGTGGATGAGGCGGTCAAGGCGGCCGTGAATCAACGGACCGTTGCGCACATCACCATTCCGAAGGACATGCAGGACTGGACGGAAGACGGCCATCGCTCCGCCATGAATATCGCGCAGCATAGCGGCGATATCACAAGCGAGATCTATCCGTTGCCGCCTCCGTCGCGGCTTGAAAAGGCCGCGGAGATTATCAATGCCGGCTCGAAGATTGCCATACTCGTCGGCCAAGGAGCGTTAGGGGCTCGCGACGAGGTAATTGAACTTGCG